>JAEYOT010000568.1 GCA_023411445.1 Pseudomonadota bacterium | reverse complement strand
TGGTATAAGAGACAGACATGGGCCTGGAGCGGGCGCTGGAGGCCGTGGGCGGCGGCGTGGTGCGCACCGCCGTCGGCGACCGTTATGTGGTGGAGGCGCTGCGCGGCGAGTCGCTCAATTTCGGCGGCGAGCAATCCGGTCACCTCATCTTCATGGATCACGCCACCACGGGCGACGGCGTCGTCGCGGCCCTGCAGGTCATCGCCATCCTGGTCGCCGAGCAAAAGTCGCTGAGCGAGCTGGCGCACGTGATGGAGCGCGTGCCGCAGGTGCTGGAGTCGATCAAGCTGCCCGCCAGAAAGCCCTTGGAGCAGATGCCCGAGCTGTCGAGCCGTATCGGCGCCGCCGAAAAGCGGCTGGGGCGCGACGGTCGCGTGCTGGTGCGCTGGTCCGGCACGGAAGCCAAGCTTCGCCTCATGGTCGAAGGCCCCGACCCCGCCGTACTGAAGACGCTGGTCGACGAGATGGCGGACGCCGCGCGCAAAGATCTGGCGGCGACCGCCTGAGCCTGGCGCGCTCGCCGCGTCCGCCGTGGTCTCTCACCTCGAGGCCGGCTGCGAGCCAGCCTCGAGGTTCGGTGGCGCGCGGCTTCAGCCTAGCTTCTTCGCCGCCGCGACCACGTTCTCGGCGGTAATGCCGAGCTCTTTCATCACGGTGCCGCCGGGCGCCGACATGCCGAAGCGGTCGATACCGACGACCGCGCCGTCCAGCCCGACGTACTTGGCCCAGGTGCTGCTCACGGTCGCTTCGATCGCGACGCGCTTGCGGCACGACTTGGGCAACACCTCTTCGCGGTAGCTCTCCGGCTGCTTATCGAAGCGCGCGAAGCTGGGCATGCTCACGACGCGCGTGCCGGGGCCGAGCTGCTCGGCGGCCTTGAGCGCGTGCTGCAGCTCACTGCCGGCGGAGAGCAAGATTAGCTCCAGCGCTGCGGTCTCCTTCTTGGCGATGTAGCCGCCCTTCTGCACGCCGTCGCGTCGCGTCTTGACCGGTATCTCGCTCAGCAGCGGCACCGCTTGGCGCGAGAGCGCGAGCAGCGTCGGCCCCTCCGTGCGAGTCAGCGCGGCGGCGTAGGCGCCGGCCGTCTCTTCCGGATCTGCCGGGCGGATCACGTCCAGGTTCGGGATCACGCGCAGGCCCGGGATGGTCTCCACCGGCTCGTGCGTGGGGCCGTCCTCACCCACGCCAACGCTGTCGTGCGTGAAGATGTAGATCACCGGCAGGTGGCTGAGCGCCGCCAAGCGGATCGCAGCGCGGCAGTAGTCCGCGAAGACCAAGAAGGTGGCGCCGCTCGGCCGAAACAGGCCGTGCGCCGCGATGCCGTTCAAGATCGAGCACATGCCGTGCTCGCGGATGCCGAAGCGGATGTTGCGGCCGGTGCGATGACCCGGCTTGAAGTCGTCGTTGCCGGCCTTCAAATCGCCGATGTAGTTCAAAGTCGAGCCGTAGAGATCGGCGCTGCCGCCGATCAACAGCGGATCCAGCTCGGCCAGCGGCTGCAGCACGTCCTGCCCCGCCTTGCGCGTCGCGATCTTGGTGTCAGCCGGAAACTCCGGGATCGCAGCCAAGAGCGTGCCAAGCTCCGGCGTCTTGCGCTTGGTGTCCGCGGGCAACGTGTGCGCCGAGGCGCGCGTGGTGCCGAGCTCCTCCGCGAGCTTCGGGTTCTTCTTCTGCCACTCGGCGAACTTGGCTTGCCAAGCCGCGTACGCTGCATCAAGCCTCTTGTTGTGCTCGCCGAAGTAGGCGCTCACTTCAGGCGCGACGTAGAAGTGCTCCGCCGGCAAGCCCAGGCCTTGGCGCGCCGACTCCGCAAACTTGGCGCCGCCTTCGCCGTGCGCCTTCTGCGTGCCTTGCACCTCCGGGATACCCTTGCCGATCAGCGTCTTGGCGATGATGAGCTGCGGCTTGCCAGAGCCAGCCTGCTTGGCGCGCTCGTACGCGGCCGCCACGGCGGTAAGCTCGTGACCGTCCACCGTTTGCACGTCCCAGCCCAGCGCCTCGAAGTGCTTGGCCGTGTCTTGGCTCTGTGTCTCCTTGGCCATCGCGTCGAGCGTGACGGCGTTGGAGTCGTAGATCAGGATCAGGTTGTCGAGCTGCTGGTGGCCAGCAAACTCGATCGCCTCGAGCGCCACGCCTTCTTGCAAGCAGCCGTCGCCGGCCAGGCACACCACGTGGTGATCGAAGATGGTGTGCTCGGCGGTGTTGAAGCGCGCCTCGGCCATCTTGGCCGAAACGGCCATGCCGACCGCGTTCGCCACGCCCTGCCCGAGCGGGCCCGTCGTCGTCTCCACGCCGTCCGGCGTGAGCATGAGCTCCGGGTGACCCGGCGTCTTCGAGCCGAGCTGACGAAACTTCTTGATCTCATCGAGCGGGAAGTTCGGGTACCCGCTCAAGTGCAGCCAGCCGTACAAGAACATCGAGCCGTGGCCAGCCGACAGCACGAAGCGATCGCGGTTCAGCCACTCCGGGTGCTTGGGGCAATGGGAAAGCGTGCTGCCAAACAACACGGCACCGATCTCAGCGCAGCCCAACGGCAAGCCGAGGTGGCCGCTCTGACAGGCATGCACGGCGTCGATGGCGAGACCTCGCGCCACCGTTGCCGCCTTGGAAAGAATCTCTTTGTTCAACTCGCTCGTCATTTTTGTGCGCCGTTTATCGGACGAATGGCGCCCGGACGCAACAGCCGCTCTCAACGCCGCAGCCGATTTTGGCTGGACGAGCGACGCCAGCCTACGACGCTCGCACTAGCAACCAGCGCGCAGCGATTTGCAATTTCCGAGCGCGCAGCGATTTGCAATTTCCGAGCACGCAGCGCGCACCTGCGCCCACGCGCGCAGTGCTCGCAGGCGCGCCCGTACGACGCACGCGGTCCAGCGTGAAGCGCCGCTCGACATCGCGC
>JAEYOT010000550.1 GCA_023411445.1 Pseudomonadota bacterium | reverse complement strand
GCGTGGACACGATCGACCGGTAGCTCGAAGCAGGCAGGTTCGAGCTGGGTCGCCCCTTCGATACGTAGCTCGGGCAGGCTCCCATCGAGCGAGGCTCCCATCGAGCGCAAGCAGGCTAGCTGATCGTCACACGACGGCTCGACCGACGCTCCGCGGATGCGACTGGCGCCGGGCGTGACGGCCGCCGCGGCCACGGCCACCACCGTGCCAGTCATGGTCGGATAGTCGAAAACTAGCTGCGCTGGACGGCGAGCGCGCCAAGCGAGGACGACGGCGGCGCCGTCCTCACTGACTTCGACGCCAAATCTGGCAAGGGTATCCAGATACCAACCGTACGGGCGCTCGCCGATGCTGCAGCCCATCGGATCACCGTCGAGCACGACTCGTTGCGCGTGATGAAGCAACGCCGGCAGCAGGCAGAACAGGTTGCGTGAGCGCGCGATCAAGTTCTGCTGCAGGACGACGACCGGGTCCGGTCGCGGGCCGGCGAACCGTAGCGTGTGTCGCTCGGTATCGTGCTCGACCTGCGTGAAGACGAGCTGCAAGGCCTCGATCAGTGCATCCGAATCGACGATGTTCGGCACCCGTGTCAGTTGCCCCTCGCGTGCCAGCGCTGCAGCGGCCAGCGCATGCGCGAAGGCGTGCTTGCCTCCGCCGAGCAGATGCTCACCTCTGGCGGGCGCACCTGTGCTCTCCACCAACAAGCTCCCCATTAGAGACTTCGCCTCCGCAGGTAGTCCGCGCGGCCGTAGCCGGACTGCAGAAAGCGGCCGAGGAATAGCCGCTCGCTCGGATACCTGGGCAGCTCTTCCCAGGCTTGCGGTAGGGGCACCGCGTCGTCGCCGCCGCTCGTCGGGCCGAATACGCTCGCTGCGCTGTCGCTCCCCCCGTAGCGGTAACCCGCACCACGCGCGAACGACAGCTTCTTGCGGCGTGCGAAGCGCGGCGGAAGTATGCGTTCGGCCACGTCACGAAGCGGGCGCTTGTTCACCCCCGCCGAGAGCGAAGCTTTGCTTGGAAGGGAGAGGGCGAGCTCCGTGAGCGCTCGCTCCAGGAAGGGAACGCGACACTCGAGGCTGTGGGACATACCCATGCGGTCGAGCCGTCGGCAGTTGGTTCGGTGTAGGTCTGCGACTCGAACGAGCTGCTCGGCCTCGTGCCGCTCGTTGTCGGATGCGCGCGCAGGATCCTCGTAGCCGAAGAACAGCTCGTCAGCGCCCTCGCCGGTGAGAACTACCTTGTGTCCATCGGCCCGCACCGTGGCAAAGAGCTTGTCCATCGGAGCAGCGTGGTTGACGACCTGCCACTCCCAAGACTCGACGCGCTCGACGACCCCTGGGAGCTCGCATGCGAGCTCTTCTGAGCTCGCGGCCGGTACTTCGACCAACGGCGTGCCGAGCTCTGCGCAGAGCGCTCGCGCGTAGGGCAGATCCGGCGACTCTGGCGTGCACAGCACGTAGGCGGTGGCGCGAGCATTCTGCTCGATCGCCATGCGCAGAATGAGCGAGCTGTCGACGCCGCCGGAGAGCAGGACCGCGTACGGCTCCTCCGGAACGCGGTCCCGCACCGCGGCGCGCAGTAGCTCATGGACCCGGTCGGCCACATCGACAGCGGGCCGCTCTCCGTCGCCTCGCATCGGGGCGGCCCACCAGCGCTCGTGCCTGATGGTGGGGCTATCGAGTCGAAACTCGGCAACGCAGCCCGGCTCGATCGGGGACACGATGGCGTCCCCACCGTGGCCGCGCAGCGCCTTGATCTCCGAAGCGAACCACGTCTTGCCGCCGTGCCGGCAAAAGTAGAGAGGCTTGATTCCGAGGTGATCACGAGCAGCGAGCAGCCGTCGTTCGGATTGGTCGACTGCCACGAAGGCGCCCTCCCAAGCCAGCGAGGCGAGCGTTCGGCTGACACCCCACTCTTCGAGCGCGGCTGCGAGCACCGCGACGTCTCCGGCCGTGCTCGGTATGGGCAGCTGACTCGCGAGGCTTCGATAGTTGAAGATCTCGCCGTTCATGACCACGGCGTAGCGTCCGGAGGGCGAGCGCGCGGGCTGTCGGTTCTCGCTCGGGCTCACGATCGGCAGGCGATTCGTGCCGAGCGCGCATGCCAAGGCCCCGAACCCGGCGATCTCGTACAGTGTGCCCGGGCGACCTCGGTGCTCGAGCACATGAAGCATGGCGAGCAAGCTGCTGCCGTGGCTGACGTCACTATCCCCCATCACCCCGGTTATTCCGCACATTGTTTTATCCCCTCAACCACCGGCAGCTTGTCGACGTCGCGAGTCCGGCACGGCGTCGGGCGACGCCCACACTCGACGTTCGCCTTGACTCAACAGGCGCACGACCATGTGCGACAGCGCGACGTGCAAGTCTTCCGCCAAGCCATAGTCGCCGCCGCCCAAGACGAGAGTGTGATCGGAAAGCTCGGCGCACTTTCCGCGACGCCCCAAGGCGCTGACTACCTGCATCTTGCGACGACGCGCTTCCTCGGCAGCCTGAACGAGATTTGGCGACTCACCGCTCACGCTCACGATAACGAGTAGATCCGAGGGCTGCGCGCAGTCGAGCTGCAAGGCGAGCGCTTGCTCGTAGGAGACGTCGTTGGCGAGCGCGGTGAGGCGCGCGATGTTGTCGACCAGCGCCCTGACGCGAGGTCGCGCGCTGAAGGGCGATTTCTTCGAGGACGCCTCGTTCGTTTCACGGTCGTTGCAGGCTGAGCACGCCTGGCGCGCGGCTCGATCATACTCGCGACGTGCACGTGCGGGCGCGACGTGCACG
>JAEYOT010000504.1 GCA_023411445.1 Pseudomonadota bacterium | reverse complement strand
GGCGAGGAGGCTGACGGGGCGGGCGCCGGCGCCGCGCTGGCGGCGGGTGCAGGAGGGATGCCTTCCGCGCGCACCGTGCCGGTGAGGCTCACTGTCGCAAGGTGGGCAAGGACCAGGGCGCGTCGATTCATGGCGCGTAGTCGCTCATTACCCGCCCGGGCAGGCAAGAAAAAGAAAGCGGCGGCGAAGGCCACACCATCGGATGGAAGCGCGTGCTCCTTTGACGCCGTAGCTCTGCCAAGGCTATGTTTGAAGCTCGGTTTTCCTGCTTCTGACGGCAAACGCCTTTGGCCCGGTTCCGCCTCCGCTTTCTACTCCAGGAGATCGATCTCCCTCAGGGAGACACGCTCATCGGGCGCAGCGCCAATTGCCAGGTCACGCTGGACGACCCGCTCGTGTCGCGTGAGCACGCTCGCATTCGCATCCAGGGTGAGCGCGCGTTCTTGGAGGACTTGGGCTCGCGCAACGGGGTGCAGCTGAGCGGGCAGCCCATCACCGGCACGGTCCCGCTCAGCAATGGTGACCGCGTCCGGATCGGCACGCAGGAGCTCGTCTTCCTCGAGCTGCCGATCACCGATGAGCGGCCCACGCGCGGCTCGACGCGCCAGACCGGCTTCATGTGCCACTGCGCGAGCTGCGCCCGCGCCTACCCGGCGGAGCTCATCGCCTGTCCGGCCTGCGGCAGCAAAGAGCGCGTGGAGGAAGACACCCTCACGGGCACCGGACAGGACTGGGGCCTCTCGCTCGCTACGGAGGCGGTGGAGCGCGCGCAGGCTGCCGGTCAACTCGAGGACCTGGAGCGGGTGCTCTCCCATGCTCGCCTGGGCTTGGAGCAGCGGCTGGCTGAAGGCGCCCGCGTGGAGCGACGCCTCGTGGATAGCGTGTGCTTGGCTGCCGGTCAGGTCGCGAGCGCGCGCGGCGAGGCCGGCTGGGGGCGCTGGGCGCTGTCCATCTACGCCTCGCTCGGTCTGTCTCCGCCCGTCGCGCTCAGCGACGCGCTGAAGGCCCTGCCGGCGACGGAGCTGTTGCTGCTGCAACCTGCCGCGCAGCGCGCGCTCGACAGCGCCAGCGCTCGTCAGCCGGCGGAAGACGATGCGGCGCTGGCGGCGCTGGCGCGGCTCGCGGGGGGCAAGTGATTTGAAGCACGTGCTCCGTTACCGGAACCACGACATCGAGCTGTCCGAAGGCAAGTTCGTGATCGGCCGCGCGGCGAGCTGCCAGCTCTCGCTAGATGATCCGCTCGTGTCTCGCCACCACGCGCAGCTGAGCGTGCAGGGCGAGCTGGTGACGGTGGAGGATCTCGGCTCGCGCAACGGCGTGAAGGTGAACGGCGAGCTCATCAACGGGCCCTACTCCGTGCAGGATAGGGATCAGATCCTGATCGGCGGGCAGGAGCTGAAGTACCTGGCCCGTCGAGACAATATGGGCGACACGCTCATTCAGCCGGCGACGCAGCGCGTGCCCACGTTCGGGCTGCTCGGCATCCTGGCGGACAAAGCCTTCGCGCTCGGTCGCGCCGACGAAGCTGAGCGACTGCTCAGCGAGCTGCTCGAGCAAGTGCTCGGCGATCTCGAGGCGGGGCGTGAGGTGAAGCCGGAGCTGTTCGAGCGCGCCGCTGAGTACGCGATGAAGCTCGCCAGCGCCACCGGTAGCGCCCGCTGGGTGGAGTACATCTTTCGAGCGTTCGGCAGCGTCAGGCGACCGTGCCCCGCTGGCATCGTGGATGAGCTGTACTCCTTGGTGCGGCGGATCGACCGCTTGAACCTCGGTGCGCTTCGCACCTACATTGAGGTGCTGCGCGAGAATTCGAGCGCGCTGGGGCCCACGGAGCGCTTTCTCGTCAGCCGCCTCGAGGGGCTCGAGCGCTTGGTCGCGGCCAAGTAGCCGAATTTTGCGCGTGGCCGAAACTCGACAGCGATCCAGGCGGCCGGCTACGCTTGGCGAGTGAGCTCGAGTCGGGAAGATGGCAGTCTCGTCGACACCGACGATGGAGGCGGCCAGACCCTGGTGCGCTTCTGGTTGGAGTACCAGGGGCACACGCTGGAGCTGCGTCACGGGGCGGTGGTGGTGGGGCGCAGCTCCAGCTGTCACATCGTCCTGGATGACGGGCTGGTTTCGCGCCGTCACGCCCAGTTCGTCGTGAGCGCCAAGGTCGCGGTGGTGGAGGACTTTGGCAGCGTCAACGGGGTGTACGTCAACGGCGAGCGCATCCACGGGGAGAAGGCGCTCCGCGATGGCGATCGCGTGCAGATCGGCAAGCAGGATTTCGTGCTGCGCAGCGCGACCAAGGTCGTCAAGGTCGACACGCCCGAGCGCTTCACCGCCGAGACGCTGCACGGGCGCAAGGTGCCGCGCGAGCTGGTGGACGCCGAGAAGGCGCGCGAGGAGCTGACACGCCGCACCGACGCGCTGGACTTGCTGTGTGGCGTGGCGGACAAAGTGCTGGCCCTGGGCCGCGGCGACGAAGCCGAGAAGCTGCTCGGCACGGCGCTGCAGAACCTGCTCAAGCAGGCTCAGGCCGGCGCCCCGCTGGCGCCAGCCACGGCTGCGCGCGCCGCGATCTACGCCGTGCGCGTCGCGGACGCGACGACGCGCGCTCGCTGGATCGACTTCTGCTTCGAGCTGTACGCGGCGCAGGCGCGCCCGCTGCCGAGCGACGTGGTGGATCAGCTGTACGTCGTGCTGCGCAAGGTCAACGGCGTGGCGGTTTCTGGCTTCCGCGCGTACTTGGAGAAGCTGCGGAGCGTGGCGCCGACGCTCTCGCCGACGGAGCGCTTCGTGCTCCAGCGGATCGAGGGGTTGGAGCGGCTGATTTTGCGTTGAGCTTCGCTTGGCGCCCGAGCCACAGCTCGGCGGCGTCCGCGATCACTTGGCGCAGCTCGGCGTCCTCGATCGACTGCACGCGCTCGCGGAGCTCGGCCGGCATCGCGGCGCGAGCGGCCGGGCGGCGTCGGGCCAGCGCGGTGGACGCCTGGATCTGTTGGCGCACGCGGAAGCGCAGCGAGCGGATGTTGAGCTTGAGCGGCGCGAGGCGCTCCAGCAGCTCGCTCGTGAGGAGCGACAGCTCTTGCGCCCACGGGGCCGAGGCCACGTGGATGGTGAGCACGCCGCCCGAGAGCTGACCCGGCTCTGTGC
>JAEYOT010000426.1 GCA_023411445.1 Pseudomonadota bacterium | reverse complement strand
ATCCACCGCGCCGCTTGTACCTGCGCGGCGAGCTTCCGCGCGGCCCCGCCGTGGCGGTGGTCGGCACCCGTCGCTGCTCGAGCCAAGGGGCAGAGCTGACGCGGGACCTGGCTCGTGGTTTAGCCAGTGCCGGCGTGGCGGTTCTGTCCGGTGGCGCGCAGGGCATCGATACCGCTGCGCACGAAGGCGCGCTCGACGCGGGCGGCAGCAAGGTCGTGGTCGCGCCCGCCGGCTTCGACAACCCGTACCCCACCGAGAACGCGGAGTTGTTTCGGCGCGTCGTGGGTCAGGGCGGGGCATACCTCTCGCTCAAGCCGGACGCAGTCGGCGCAGGACGCAGCACCTTCTTCGCCCGCAACGGTTGCCTGATCGCGCTTTCCCACGCCGTCATCGTCACGGAGACGCGCTTTCGCGGCGGCGCCCGCAACGCGGCCAAGTGGGCCCGGCTGCTAGGTCGCCCTTTGTTCGTCGTCCCGCACTCTCCCTGGCACGAGCCGGGTAGCGGTGCCATCTTGGAGCTCCGCCTGGGTGCTCGCCCCCTGGATCGAGCGTCAGACGTTCTTAAGTTGCTGCGGGACCTGGGCCTGCACGCCGTGCCGGCTTCCACGGCGCCCACCTCGCTCGAGGGCAGTCTGCCGCTCGACGCAGCTCGTCCGGGGGAAGGGGATCCGGTGTTGGCGGCGCTCCGAGCCGGTGCCGCGCACGCTGACGAGATCGCGGAGCGGACCGGCCTGTCCCCGGCCGTCGTTCAGCAACGGATCTTGACTCTGGCCCTGTCCGGGGTGTTAGTTCCGGGCCCGGTGGGTTCTGTCAAACTTGTAACTTAGCGAAATTATTGCGTATTGCCCCGGGGCCCGGTGAACACCGGGTTGCGCGTCCGCCCGAGACGTCGCATTCAGGGGACGGAAAGGGCGATTCAGCCGCATGCCCAAGACCCTCGTCGTCGTCGAATCTCCAGCCAAAGCAAAGACGATCCAGAAGTACCTCGGTAAGGGGTACGAGGTGCTCGCCAGCAAGGGTCACGTCAAGGACTTGCCCAAGAAGATGGGCATCGACGTGGAGCACGGCTTCCGCGAAACCTACGAAATCATCGAGGCCAAGTCCAAGGTGCTCGCGGACCTCAAGCACGAGGTGAAGACCGCCGACACCCTCCTGCTGGCGACCGACCCCGATCGCGAAGGCGAAGCCATCGCGTGGCACTTGGCGGAGGAGCTCGGCCGTCCGGAGCTCAGCGTCCGGCGCGTGGAGTTCGAGGAGATCACGAAGAAGGGTGTGGAGCGAGGCCTCGCCAACCCGCGGGACCTCGATCAGAACCTGTACGACGCCCAGCGCTGCCGGCGCGTGCTGGACCGCATCGTGGGCTACGACGTGTCGGCGCTGGTGTGGAGCAAGCTGGCGTTCGGTCTGAGCGCCGGGCGCGTGCAGTCCGTGGCGCTACGCCTCATCGTGGAGCGCGAGCGTGAGATCGAAGCCTTCGTGCCCGAGGAGTACTGGAACGTTGGCGTCCAGCTGAAGGGCAAAGCGAAGAACAGCTTCACCGCTCGGCTAACCAAGGCCGACGGTGAGAAGCTCGAGGTCAAGGACGGCGAGCTCGCCGCGCAGGTGAAGGAAGAGCTCACCCACGCGAGCTACAAGGTAGCGAACGTCACCCAGCGCGAGCAGAAGCGCAACGCGCTCGCTCCTTACACCACCAGCAAGATCCAGCAGGACGCGACCAGCTACCTGCGCTTCACCACGAAGCGCACCATGAGCATCGCGCAGAAGCTGTACGAGGGTATCGACCTCAAGAAGGACGGCGGTCTGGTCGGTCTCATCACCTACATGCGTACGGACTCGGTGCGCGTGAGCCCCGACGCCGTCGCTGAAGCGCGCGCCTACATCGAGAAGACGCACGGCAAGGAGTTTTTGCCGGCTCAGCCCAACGTGTTCAAGTCGCGCAAGGACGCGCAAGAAGCGCACGAGGCCATTCGCCCGACGTCGCTCGAGTACACCCCCGCGAAGGTGCGCAAGTACCTGACCGGTGAGCAGTACAAGCTGTACAAGCTGGTGTGGGATCGCTTCCTGGCGTCGCAGATGGCGCCGGCCGTCTACGACCAGACCGGCGTGGACATCGAGGCCACGTGCAAGGCTGGCTCCAAGCACAAGGTGCTCGGGCTGCGCGCCTCCGGCAAGGTGCTGAAGTTCGCCGGTTGGCTGGAGCAGTACCAGTCGACGAAGGACGCGGCCGCTCCTGACGCGGAGGGCGCGGATGAGGACGCGGAGGCAGCGCCCGAAGGCGCGCCGAAGACGCTGGCGGGCGAGGATGAAGCCAAGGAGGGCGCCGACGGCGCCACCAGCGCCGCCGCAGCCGCGGAAGATGAAGAAGGTTTGCTGCCGGAGCTCGCCCCGACCGAGAGCCTGTCGCTCGTCACGCCACCTGGCGTGCTGGCGGAGCAGAAGTTCACGCAGCCGCCCGCGCGCTTCAACGAAGGCTCGCTGGTGCGCGAGCTGGAGAAGCGCGGCATCGGTCGCCCGTCCACCTACGCCG
>JAEYOT010000394.1 GCA_023411445.1 Pseudomonadota bacterium | reverse complement strand
TAGCCCTGGCCCGGGCCACCGTTGTTGTACACGTTCTTGGAGGCGGAGTGCCCCAGCGGGATTTGCCACAGCACCCAGCGCTTCTGCGCCTTCACGTTCCACAGCCGCAGCCACTCCGCGTAGCGGTTGAAGCTGCGAGACGAGATGGAAGCGTTGTCGCTCTCGTCCCACCAGCGGTTCTGGCTCTGCGTCAAGCGGTAGAAGTCAGCGTCGCGATCGAGCGGGTCACCGACCAGCACGTCGTACTGCTGACCGGTGACGTTCGGCGCCAAGCCGCCCGGCGCCAAGAAGTCGTACACCTTGTCGACCTCGGGAGCGAGTGCATCGGTCACGTTGAAGTGCGCGATGTCTTTCCCGCTCGCCCACGCCGAAATGTGGATACCGAGCACGACGTTGTCCGCCCCGACCGCCTTGCGCAGCTGCAAGAACGCCAGGTTGAAGCCCGCCACCGTGTTGGGTAGCCCGGCCAGCTCTGGCATACCGCTCGAGGCGATGGCAGCCGACGCGTTGGGGTTGCCGCCGGACTGCTGCTGCAAGAACGCGACTGCATCGGCTTCGAGCAGCACCATGACCGGCTTTCCGAAGTCCTTCGCGCGCTGCATCAGCAGCTTGAAGTCACCGAAGTACGAGCGCATCGTGGCGGCGCTACGCAGCTTCTGCAGCGTCGCAGTCTCGCCGCCGCCCGGCTCGCCGAAGATCTGGTAGTACTGCACCGCGGGCAGGAAGCCCTGCTGCTCGCTCTCGCGAAAATAGCTGAGCGCAAAGCTGCCGTCGTTCGCGCCCCAGCCCCAGTTGTTGGCCCAACCCTTGGTCAAGTAGCGGTAGCGCGTGTCCCAGCGCACGCCGCTGTTCTTCATCCAGGTGGAGCCCGTGTCTTCGAAGAGGCCGACCTGCACGCGCGCGGGCAGACCGCTCGGGATGGGACCGCGCGCGCTCTCACCCGCCAGCAGCTCGCGCTGCTGCCCCATGACCTCGTCGCCTTGCGCACCGCCGCACGCCCCACAGATCGCCACCAAACACATGACCAGCCATGTGAGCACCGAATGCTTCACGCCGTTTCTCCTTTGTCGCCGGGTCGCAAGGGAGCGCGACGCGGCGCTTGGCTATGACATGCAGTCTGCAGCCACGCAGGGACTTTTCAGCGTGTTCTCGCATTTGCCTCGCTGCCCGCCGAGCGCGGGGAATAACGCTGCGCTCGGCGAGACGAAAACGCGACGACCGACTCACCTTCACTATCGGTGCTAGCGTGACAACCGATGCTTTTGTCGTACTGGGCCCTTATCGGCTTCGTGGTGTGGACGCTCATGCTGCTCGTCTTCGGCATTGGCTTCACGCGCGTGGCGCAGGTGCTGCGTCGAGAAGCCAAAGCGAACGCCTTCAATCCCAGCGTGCCCCACGGCAGCGACGCCTACCAACGGCGCATGCGCGCGCACCTCAACTGCGTGGAGAACTTGCCATTGTTCGCTGCGCTGGTACTGCTCGGCGGCGCGCTGGGCCTGACAGGCTCGTTGTTCCAAGGCACGGCCTTCGTGGTGCTGCCAGCGCGACTCGGGCAGAGCGTGGTCCACCTCGCGAGCGGCACGAGCCGTGCCGTGCTGGTGCGCTTCGCTTTCTTCTCGGTCCAGGTGGTGTGCTTTACGATCATGGCGGCGCTCTTGATCCAGCGCGGCTTGGAGCTGCCGGCGCCATGAGCGAGCGCGAGCGGCTGAGCGAGCTGGTGCTAACGCGCACGCGAGCCTGGGTGGAAAATGTGGTGATCGGGCTCAATTTGTGCCCCTTCGCCAAGGCCGTGCAGAGCAAAGGGCAGGTGCGCTACGCGCTCAGCGCGGCCGAGAACGAGCGGGAGCTGCTGAGTGATCTGGAGCGGGAGCTACTGCTGCTCTCGAAGAGCGACCCCGCGGAGCTCGACACCACGCTCTTGGTGCATCCCCAGGTGCTGCAAGGCTTCTTCGACTACAACGACTTCTTGGAGCGGGCGGACGAGCTGCTCGTCGAGCTGGGGCTGGAAGGCGAGCTGCAGGTCGCCAGCTTTCACCCGGACTACTGCTTCGCCGACGCCAAGAGCGACGATCCGGCAAACTACACGAACCGCTCACCCTACCCCATGCTGCACCTGCTGCGCGAAGCAAGCGTGACCCGCGCCGTGGACAGCTTCCCCGATACGGCCAGCATCTACGAGCGAAACGTGCGGCTACTGCGCGAGCTGAGCACCGAGGCGCTGCGTGAGCTCTTGGCAAGGGGCAGAGCGGAGCCGGAGTAGACGCGTGAAGAGCCGGCCAATGGCTGCTATGATGGCGTGATGTTCGGCCGCTGGTTGCGCCACGATCCCACACCCGAGGTTTTGTCCGGAGGCAGCGCGCTGGAAGCGGCGGTCGCCCGCGAGCTGCCCGGTGCGGATCAGGAGACCGTCGCGGTCGTGGCGGCCATGACCGGCCTGCTGGGCATCGTAGCCTACGCGGACCGCAACTACTCCGCGGAGGAAGAGGCGGGCGTGCGGCAGGAGCTGTCGCGCGTGCACGGCATGACCGCGGCGGGCATCGACGCCATCTGCAACACCCTGCGCCAGCACATCGTCGAGATCTCGGCGGTGCAGCTGCCGCGCTACGCGCGCACCCTGCGGGAGCTGGGCGATGAAGAGCTGCGCCGCGAGGTGCTGGGCGCGCTGATCGACTTGGCCGCGGCGGACTCATCCATCAGCCTGGCTGAGACGAACCTGCTGCGGCAGATCACCAAGGCGCTCGGCCTCAGCCAACAGCATTACGTAGAGCTGCAAGAGCGGCACCGCCACCACCTGACGGCGCTCAAACGCTGACGCGCCGCCTCGCTCACGGGATGGCGCGCACCACGCCGCCGTCTACCCGCAAGGCGGCGCCGGTCGTGGCGGAGGCGCGCTCGCTGCAGACGTAGGCGATGAGCGAGGCCACCTCCGCTGGTGTCGCGAAGCGGCGGATGACCGAGCTCGGCCGCGCCGTCTGAAAAAATTCGCGCTCCACCATGGCCTCGTCCTTACCCTGCGCGGCGGCGAGCTCCGCCACGAAAGTGGCCACGCCCTCCGACGCAGTCGGTCCGGGCAGCACGCTGTTCACCGTCACGTTGCTGCCGGCGAGCTGCTCGGCCAAGCCGCGCGCGACCGCCAGCTGCGCCGTCTTGGTCATGCCGTAGTGGATCATCTCCGTCGGGATCTGCAGCGCCGATTCGCTGGAGACGAACACGATGCGCCCGAACCCCGCCTGCTTCATCAGCGGCGCGTAGTGCCGGGAGAGCCGCACACCGCTCAGCACGTTTACTTCGAAGAAACGCAGCCAGTCCTCGTCCGTGATTTGCTCGAAGGGCTTGGGCTCGAAGATGCCCAGGTTGTTAACGAGGATGTCCACCCGCGGGTGGCGCGCGATCAGCTGCGCGCAGCCCTCCGCGGTGCCACCGTCGGCCGCGACGCCGTGGACGGTAGCCCCCGGTACGGCGGCGCGCAGGCGGGCGGCGGCCGCCTCCACGCGCTCGGCAGTGCGACCATTGATGATCACGTGCGCGCCTTCCCGGGCGAGCTGCTCAGCCGTGGCGAAGCCGATGCCAGCAGTGGAGCCAGTGACGAGGGCGAGCTTGCTGTCGATTCCTAGATCCATAGCCAGGTGCCTAAGGAGAGGGGCGGAGGCCGTCAAGCGCGCTCGGCGGGACGATCTCGCGCGACTGTTGTCACCGGCGTACAGCCCGCGCCCTCCCAGGCCCGCAGCGCCTACACCGACAAGCTCCCGCGCTCTACCTGTCCCATCAGCAGCGGCCGCATCGACCCTGATCGCCACGTCAAACACAGTTCCAAATTGAACTTCAAATTTCCCGGCGTTTTTTCGCTCCAATCCATCGATCCGCCCAATAGTGCTACTTTGAACTTTCTCGCCGCACGCGCGGAGACCACGGCACATCATGGCGGGAGCCTTGAGCTGAACTTTGGCGCCGCTCGGCGCTCACCGCCTCAGCACGGCGCCGCTCGCGGAGCGGGGAGCGCGGTGCGGGGAGCGCGGTGCGGGGAGCGCGGAACGGGGAGCGCGGTGCGGGGAGCGCGGAACGGGGAGCGCGGTGCGGG
>JAEYOT010000342.1 GCA_023411445.1 Pseudomonadota bacterium | reverse complement strand
AGTATGAGCTGCTCGAGCTAAAAACAGGGAGAATCATTAGGCGCGGAGCGACGGAAGGCGACTCCGTCCGAAACGTGGTAAGCTCATCTTTCTCCCCCTGGCTCAGCTTCGAGACCACGGACGCCGGCGGCCGCGGCGTCGTTCACGTGCTCGTGGATGAGCACGGGCGCGTGAGTCGGCAGCGGGAGGGTGAAGGCTGCGTCCCGCTCGCGGCCTGGACCCAGAGCACCTTCGTGTCGGACTGCGGCGAGCTCGCGCTGTACGCGGTGGACGTTCGCAGCAGGGCGCGCAGGCGGCTCGCCACGAAGCCGCTTGGCGGCTTCGTACACGTGGAGGCTTTGGGTGAGCGCCTGGCGAGCTTCAGCGGCACTGGCGGCGCCTTCGTTCTCCGCGGTACCAACGAGGGCGAAGCATCCATCGTGCGCGCTGAGGTCGGGCAGCTGGACTTGAGCGGTGGCGTGCGCTGGTCCCCGGACGTGACGCGCTTCGCGGCGATCGGGAGCGCGGACGACCACGGTCGGCGCGTGCTGCTGATCTGGAGCCTGGCCTCCGGGCGCGTCGAGGCGCGCTGGGTGAGCTACGCACAGAGCTGGCCGGGACAAACGATGGGCTTTGCGCTATCCCGTTCGCGCGATCAGCTCGTCATCGGCGGCTGCCCGGAGCTGCAGCTGTTCGAGCTCGGCAGCGGCGCTTTCAGCGCGAGCCGGGGCGTTGGCTGCACGCCGGTCTTGGCCGCGACTTCGGCGGCGCGCTTCGTCGTGATCGAGCAAGACGGCCAGGTGCTCAGCTGGCAGCCGCCGGGAGTCCCGGTGCGGGTCACCGGGCTGAAGCTGGAACGCGCCGCGGGCGGCGCTGTCGCGGCGGGGGACTGGCTGGTGGTCTCGCGTGGAGGGATTTCACGGCTAGTCCATCTGCCGAGCAACCAACGCTTGGAGCTACCAGAGCAGGGGCAGGTGCGCGCGCTCAGCCCTGACGGTGCGCACGTGGTCTACAGGACAAGGCGCGAAGTAGCCGGAAAGGTGGAGCTCGCGCTCGTTCTGGCCCGGCTGGACTCGCAGCCGCCTCGCGTGACAGAGCGCCTCCGCGTGCCGACCGGCGTGAAAGCGCAGGCGCTCTTCTCCCGAAACGGCGCCGAGCTCTACTTCAACGCTGGCCAGTCGCAGGCGGACGGCTGGCGACAGCTGGACATCAAGACGCTGGCCGAGCGTGAGGCAGAAGCGAGCCGCGACCTGACGGGCGCCGTGGAGCTGAGCGCCGACGGAGCGCGCGTCCTGCGCGCCGCGTCACTCGTCGTCGCCGACCGCGGAGGCTCTGTTCCGCTGCCGCACGTGGGCGACGAGCGCGAGCAGCTCAAGCCGCGCGGTCCGTTGTTCGCCGCGGACGACAAGCTGGTCGTGGCGCGCCGTGGTGGCAGCGCGCTGCTGTGGCGCACGCGCGACGCCGCCCTCCTGGGGCGCCTACAGCCGCTGGCTGCCGGGGGAGCGCTGTTCACCTCCGCCCCCCCGCGTGAGGGCAAGGACCCGACACCGGAGACGTCACTGGTCCAGCTCTTCGGCGCCGCCGAGGAGTCCCTGCGCTGCGTCGTGGGCGATGAGCTCCACCCTTGGGCGGTGTGCGCCGACCGCTACGAAGGAGCCGGCTTGCTGGCTACGGCTCTCGCTACCGCGACGCCCTGACGGTCGATCACTCGTGAGCTGGCCAACTCGGCTCCTTGGGCTCCGCTGACGCCACCGGCGCCGGCTGCCCACGGCCGAGCTGTCCAAAGCGATCGTCGCCCCAACAAAGCACGCGCGAGGTGTCGCTGAGCGCGCAGGCGAACGCCGCGCCCACCGCTACCTGCGTGGAGGGTGGGAGGCCCGGCACGGCATCGAGCTTGCCGCTGGGGCCAGAGCAGGCGACGCGAGCACCGCGGTCGATGGTGCAGACGCGCTCCGGAGCAAAGCAGGCGATCGCTCTCAAGTCCCGCGCGACGGGCTCCCCCAGCTCGTCCACGAACAAGTATTCGCCGTCCTCGCAGACGGGCGTCTGGGACTCCGGGTAGCCGCTGTAGACGTAGCCGGCGCCCGACTCAGTGACCAGGCAGAGCGAGCGGCCGCCACCGCTCAAGCTGCTGACGCGCTCTGGCAGCGCGACCCGCCGCGGCACCTGGCAGTCGAACGAGGTGCCCCAGCAACTGAGGCCGCCCGCGCCGAGCGCGCAGCCCGCGTGGTAGAGCACGACCGCCGACGTCACGCCGCCGCCCACCGACACCGGCGCTAGCGCGCGCCTGCTCGACGCCGTGCGGTCGTCCTGGCTCTCCGGGAAGCCGAGCCGACCAAAGACGTTCCAGCCGCCACAGAAGAGCTGGGAGCGCTCGTCCAGGTAGCACTCGGCGGGCGCCCCCATCACGAGCCCGGTCGCGCGACGCCCCTGGTGGGTGGGCTGGCCCTTGCCCCAGCACAGGATGCCGCCACGGCTCAAGAGGGCGCAGCTTAGCTCGCGGGAGAGCTGCACGTCCTGAGCCGGCTCCGGCAAGGGCACGCGACGCGGCAGCGCGCACAGCTCCCCGCAGCTCTTAGCCACCTGCCCCACGTCATTGTGACCCCAACACCAAACCTCACCCGCTGTCGTGACGGCGCAAGCGTGCGTGGCGCTCACTCGCACTGAGCGAAAAGCGCGGTCCTTGGCTGCGGCGGCCGGGGGTGGCGCGGGCGTCGGCCTCTGGCTTCGCGCGGCTCTCGGAAGGGGCGCCTGCGTTCGCTCGGGTTGACGGCAACTCGCCGCCCCGACGAGCAGCAGCGCGACGAGCGGCCACGAGCGAGGCTTCACAGGCCGCCCACGAAGCTCGCGCTGGTGTAGGGCAGCCGCGTCGCTAGCGGGCCTCGGCTCGCTGCGGCCGGCTCCCGCTTGTTCGGCGCGCGGATCAGGTCTTGGTAGCGGAGCGTCTCTCCTCCGTTGAGGACCTCGTCGCAATAGAAGATGGTCGGGTCCGCCTTGATGCTGGGGCTCACCTCCCAATCGTCGTCTGCCGCGTTGCGCACGAACTCCCGTCCGCCGTTGAAGCGGCGCACGCTCTCGCGCAAGAAGACGTTCTTGCTGCGTGTGCTGAGCGGAGCCGTGCCCAGGAACTCATGACCGAGCCCGCTCCGAGCGTCCGCAGCCTTCTCGAGCAGGAGCCGCTGGACACAGCCCAGCACCGCCTCCTCCAGATTCCACAGCTGCTCGATATTGGACGGAGGATCCAGCTGGCCAACGCCGAAACCGTGCGGATGGCCGAAGATGGGCATGTCGCGCTCCTTGCCGTGCGCGAACGTGGTGGTGCCTCCGAACGCGATGACGCCCGTGGCCTGCCTGCCGGGCGTCGCGAACTGCCGACCGTCGGTCTCGTGGATGGTGATGCCGCGCAGCGCGAGCTGCCACACGGCCAGCGGGAGGAACTCCAGATATGGCTTGCTGGCACGGTTGGCGTTGAACTCGCGCTCCGTGATCGCATCCACGAGCAGGTTGAGATCGTCCCGGCTGGGGTTGAGGCCGTGGATGCGAAAATGAGGAACGAAGGCCAGCGGAGCCGTAGGCGGCGCCGCGCTCGGCTTCTGCCCTTGGGGCGTGGGTCGCGAAAACTGAAGGCCCCCGGCAACCGCGGCTCCAGCCACCGTCAACGACGTGAGCTTGATCTCCACGTTGCCGCCCCTCATGACGGGCTTGCTCGCAGCCGCACCGTCAGTGGTGAAGATCGGCTGCCACTCGATCACGGTGCCGGGCTGGGCGCTGCCGCCGTGCCTTCCCCAGGCGCGCTTCAGCTCCGCGCTTGGCTCCGACACCAAGACGCCGGGTGGCCGGCGACCAGCCTCAGGGAATGCCAGCGTGGGAGGGGCCGGCGTGAAGGCGTTCGTCACCCGGCCCTTGTCGACGCCATCTAGCTTGCGCGCCGTGACGTCCTCGGCCGCGTCGAGCTTCAGCACGATGTCCTGCTTGGCGGTGAGGTCGAACGGCGGCTGCACGACGGCTTGCGATTGACCTCGATCGGGAGTGGGCCAGTTGATGTTGAGCGCCCAATCCGTGCTCAAACGAAGCTCGCTTGTGGGCGCGACGGCGCGCTGCTCGCGGAGGCGCAACAGCTCCTCCCAGGCCGCGCGATCGGCGCCCAACAGCTGGAGCTCGACCATCAAGAACGGCATCTGACTGACGAGCTGCTGGGGTGAGCCGCCGGCTGGTCGAAGCACGCTCTGGATCGGAAAGCGCAGGAGCCGGCGCGCCCTGCCCGCGGCGCGTTGCTGGGCGCGCGCGGCGTCCTTGTCCGCGGTGCTGCCGGTGCCTTGGACCTGGGCCGGCGAGCTCGTGTAGTCCAGCACCACCACTTCGTCGGAGGCGGTGGGCACCGCGCCCGCCTTGTCACCTGTTGCGCCCGCCGGAAAGTCGTCCACCACAGCGACCTGAGCGCCCGCCAAGAGAAACGAAAAGCCTGCCACGTGGGGCGGTGAGAGCCCCTCGGTTTCGATCACGATCTGCACGTGACCGAAGGCCGTATCCATCGGCAAGAAGATGTCCCCACTGAACGGGCGCTGCTTGCCGGACGGCTGCTCCAGCGTGAGCTTCAGCTCCTCCACGGGAGCGCTGGCCAGGTTTGCGCCATCGCTGAGCAGCGGTAGGGCCTTGCCCTCAGCGTTGAGCAGCTTGAGCTTGGCTCCCTTGGCGTCCGCCGGGAGCGCCCCGGTGACGCGAATGCCGCGAGGCCGCGCGCGAGCCGTGATGGCGGCCGGGGGAGCCACGCCGTTCTCGCGAGCAGCGGTGTTGGTCGCCGCGAAGAAGGCTTGGCCTTGGGGAATGCCGTCCACGTAGTACGGATCCGTCGGGCTCAGCAGCGGCTCGAACGTGGTGAGCAAGAGCGCGGGCTCGTCGCCCGGGGACGTCAGCGAAATGCGGGGGGGCTCCAGATCGATGCGGGCTAGCGGCAGGCGCCGAATGGTCGCCGATTTGCCCGGCGTGACGTGGATGGGGCCGAGGGACGCCAGATCGCTAGACAGCGAGAGCGGCACCTCTCGCTGGCGCAAGAGTGGCTCGACCAACGCTCGCGGCAGCGGCTTGGCGCCCTCACTGAAGTACACCTCGACCTGCTGTCCCACGATGCTGGTGAACCGGGTGGTGTAGCTGGCCGGCTGGTTGGGGTCAGAGCCTTTGCGCTTGAAGATCAGGCCCTGATCGTCGGCGCGCAGCACGTTGAAGGCGCCGCCCTCTTTCCAGTACACCCAAGCGTTGGTCAGCTTGCCGAGCGTACCGGCATCATTGACCACGATCATGATGTCGACGTCTGTCATCGCTGAGCTCCGGTTGGCGCCCCGTCAACTACCATGGGCTCTTACCAGCTCCGAACGCGTCGCGTCGTCCAGTGCGCTGGCTCCGGCGGCGGGCGGGGCCAGCCCGCGGTCACGCCGGAAGCGCTTCAAGGCTGCCTCGATGGCGGGGTTGAGCGCGTCGGTCAAGCCACCGGAGTCGTAGCCTAGGTTGTTCAGGCGCCGCTGCACGCCGCGAAGATCGCTGGCCGGCGGCAAGCCGGACACCTCGAGCGCCACTTCGGCCTCGTCGAACTGAAGCAAGACGCTCTTGGCGTCGGCGTTGATCGACTCGGAGATGCGCCCGTCCGGCCCCGTGCGCCCCTCGTAGAAGGTGAACTCGTCCACGATGATCGTGTACTCCACGTCGTTGCGGGGCTCGAAGGCCGCGTCCACCAACGTGAGCTCTAGCGGCTGCTGCGGGGGCTCTACCGGCGGATCTCCGCCCGTCAGCGTCGGAACGGAGCTTGCGACCAAGCGCTCCGACACCACCACGTGGGCACCGCCCGGTGGCAGCTGGTCGACGAAGATTTTTCCCTCATCGTCTGTCTTGCCGGGTCGGATGCCCCACGGCGAGTGCAAGCGGAACTCTGCCTGAGCTGCGGGGGGCCCGCCAGCCTCCACCTCGACCAACATGCGAAGCTCGTCCGCGTACAGAAGCTCCGGCGACGTGACCCGGCGCCCGCCCGCCTCCAGCACGAAGCGAAATGAGACCGCCGGGAAGGGCTGCTCGGCGCTCATGCTGCCAGCGAACACGACCAGGTCCTCATTGAAGAAGCCGTTGAACGTCGCCGTGATCTCCTCGCCGGCAGCCGCTGCCGTGACGGTAGCGGTGACTCGAGGCACCCCCGCGACCACCTGCTCCACGATGAACGTGCCCGGTAGGCCATCGGACACGCCCGGCGCCGAGACCCGCATCGTGCGTGTCTCGCCGAACTTGGCCGGAGCAGGGCCGACCCACTCCGCCTTGAGTGGCTTGGCGCTGACCATGCCAGGCAGCGAGGTGCGCGCAAAATGACCGGGCAAGTACAGCTCGCTAGTGCTCGGGTCCGCCTCCGCTCGCGCCAGATCCGGCTCTTCGCCGGGCTCGAAGAACACGATCTCCACGCGCCGGTTGGTTTGGCTGCGGAACTCATCCACGCCAAGCTCCTCGATCGGGAAATGCTCACCAAACCCGAGCGACTCCCGCTCGGGATCCGTAAACTTGAGCTTGGCGCGCAGCGCAGCGAGCCCGGCTGCGTCCTCACCGAGCTCCAGCCGGAGCGCGTGCTCGTAGCAGTCGAAGAACGCGCCCCACGTGAGCTCCCCCGCTCCGCCATCCACGAGCAGCGGGGGCGCCGGAGACTGCAGCTGCTCGCGGTGCGTGTTGAAGCTCGTCTGGAACTTGCTCACGCTCGGGCGATCTTCTGCGTCGTTGATGGCGGCTGGCTTGCAGTCGAAAGGCAGATCTTCGAACGCGCCCGAGACCCAGCTCAAGATCTGCTTGATGTCTGCGTACTTCCGGCGACTGTGGCACAGCGTCTTGAACGCTTCGCGATCGCCCTTGAGCAGCGCCAGCGCGACCTTGGCTCGCAGCTCGCTCAGCTCCTGGTTGTGCTCGTCTCCGGCGGTCGTATCGGTGTGGCCCGCGACCACGAGCGAGCGCCCGGGGTGTTCTTCATTGAAGCGCAGCGCAGCGGCGATCAAGCCGATCGACGTGAAGGCAGCATGCTCTTGGCTCGAGCTCGGCCGCTCGCCCTCCGGCAGCACCACCGCGCTGTCACTGCGGAAGTGCGCGTCCGCAAGCTCGACGAAGACCACCTTGGGCCCTGCCAGCTCGCCCGCCTTGAGCTCCACCACCTCCGCCACGCGCTGGCGCCACAGCGGGTACTCCACGCTGCCGGGCGCGGAGCTCGAGCTTGGCGGCTGCGGCGTGATCCCAAACTCGGGATCGAAGAAGAAGAGCTCGACGCGACGATCCGTCGCGTCCCGTCGCTGATCTTCGGGCGCACTGTCCAGGCTGTCGCCGCTCTCGTCGAGTGGAAAGTTTTCTCCGCAGCCGTGAGCGACGGCTTCAATCTCTCCGACCAACTCAGAGAGCGAAGCGCCGTCGAGCGCCATGTACTCCTTGATCAGCGCGCGCCGTGTCTCGTCGCCAGCGATACCATCGACTTTGAGGCCACGTGTGCGCTGGAAGAAGCGCACTTCGTCCTCGCCGATTGGCTTGTCGACGTAGTCCGGCATGGCAATCAGCATCAGGTGATCTTCGGTCTTCCCCCAGCGCTTCTTCTCGTCTTTCTCCTGGTAGAATTTGAGCCAGCCCTCCACGTCGTCTTTCAAGTAGGCGATGGTGGCCTCAGCGCGCTCCAGCGACAGCTTGTCATTATAGGCCGCGCCGCCGGCCGTGTCCGCGTGACCCACGACCAACAGCTTGCCGCGCCGGTTGTCCAAATACAGCTGGCGGAGCTGGCGCACGCTGGGCAGCGCCGTGGGCAGCAAGAACGTCTTGTTGGTGTTGAAGAACATATCGAGGCGCGCCAGGATCGAGCGCGGCACGGCGCCGACCATGCGCACCTGCGGCTCGGTGGCGGCCTCATCGAGCAGCACGACCGTCACATCCACCGTGTCTACCGTGGCGTCGGGATCGCCCGTGAAGAAGTCGAGCGTCAAGGAGAGCGTGTAGTTCCCACGCTTGAGCCCGGCGCGGCGAACGCGCCCTTCGGAGTCCGTCCTACCTTCGAAGGACTCCGGGCCCGAAACTCGAAACGCCCGGTCGGCGTGCCGGACACGCCCGGTCTTGTCGAACAGCTCGACGAACAGCAGCCCCAGTCGTTGGCCCTCCTCTTCGCTTGGCGGGCTCTCCTCGTCCGCGGCCGCTTGCTCGGCCTCGGTTACGGGATCCTCATCCTCTCCTTCCTCGTTCACCGGGATGACGACGCGCGTGGAAGCGTTCTTCGTCAGAAGATCCAGCTCGTCGAGCCCCGCGAAGCTGATCTTGGCGTTGCCATCTTCCGTGAAGCCCGCCACACGGCCAAAGCCCTCGGTATCGGTCGTGCCTCGGTGCACCTTGCCATCGGGGAGCTCGATCTTGAAACGCCGACCCATCACGGGCGCCCCGTTCTGATCGATCAGGCGCAGCGCGATGAAGCTCGTCTCCGGGACATCCGCCGCGGCCGGGCCCAGCGGGGGCAAGGACGGCAGCTCGTGCTCGTGCTCGTGGAACACGCCAACGAACGGGTCGAACGCCAGCTCGACCCGACCAGCCGCAAGCTCAGCTTCGAGGAAGCGGCGCAGCGCCGCAGCGCGCTCGGACGAGACGGCGTCGTCCTCGAACCCGAAACCTACGAAGCTCGGGTTCGCGAGCACCAGCCGCTGCAGCTCACTGAGCGCCCGTTGAGCTTCGGGGGAGTGCGCCAGCTCCAGCAGCAGGGCCGTGCGCGCCTGTTCGGGAGTCCCCGGCTGTGCCAGCCCGAATCTTCGGCTCTGGTTGTCACGCAGCCGAAGGTGGACCCACCCAAAGCTCGTCCCAATGCGCCAGCTACTCCCGAAGTCCAAACCAGGAGCGAGGCTAGCGCACGACGCCGGAGAGGGAAAGCTCCGTCAGCCGCTGCGGCGCCGCCAAGCGTCAGCCATGGTTACGCTCCTTGGCAATGGTGATCGAGTCGCTCAGCGCGTGCGGGGCACGGCTCTTCAAGATCTATCAACGCAGGCCGTACAGCGCGCGATCGAGCGAGACTTCGAGGCTGGCAGTGACGCCGAAGCCGGGACGGTAGAAGCCGCTACCGTGGTCGAGCGCAAGCTCATCCGTAACGTTGTCGAACGATAGGCGCGCAGTGACGGACGAGGCGGGCGTGTACCTCACGCGCGCGTGGTACGTGGTGTAGCCGGGGGTTCCGCCTTCGGGGATGCGGTTATCCTCGAGGTTCACCGGGTCGTTCAGGCGGCGCTGCGGGGCGCGAACGACCGCAAACGCTTCCAGTTGTAGCGGCTCGAAGACGCGCACGCGGACTCCCAGCTCGCCCTGAGCGGGCGGGATGCGATCTGCAGGGCTCGACAGCGGGAGGCCCGTTACGGCGTCGTTCTTCTGGGTGCCGCGCATGACCAGCGCGCGGCCGAACGACGAGAGTCGCTTCGTGAGCGCCACATCGAAGCTCGCTTCCGCGCCCAGCAAGTCGACCGAGGTGGCGTTGATGGAGTGGTAGTAGTGGTCGCCGTCGGCCGTGACGGCCTCGCCATTCACGGTGGTGGGCGCGAGTGAGATCGCGTCGGCGTAGCGCGTGAAGAAGATCATGGCGTGCGCTTGGTGCGGCCCCACCGCGACCTTCAAACCCGTGTCGCTCGTGTAGCTGTGCTCGGGGCGCAGCTCGGGGTTCGGTACCTGGTAGCGCCCTGCGGCGCGGGCACCCACGGCTGCCAGGTCTTCCACGTTGGGGGCGCGCACGCCGCGCGCCACGTTGAGCACCCAAGCGAGCCCGGGCGACACTTCCCAGCGCGCACCGACGGTGCCAACCACGTCCCCCACCGTGCGGTCGAACGAAGCGGTCGGCTCGCTGCCCGAGCGAGCCGCCATATTCACCACGAACAGCCCGCCCCGCGCGCCAGCGAACAAGGCGAGGCTGGGCGCCGGGCGCAGCCGAAAATGGGTGAACACGCCGGCTTCAGACACCGTGGAGCCGTCCGGATAGCGCGCGGAACCTGCCTTACGCGCCTGCGTCGCGAAATCCAGCGTCTCCGTTTCGCTGTGGACCAGGTCGTGCTGGAGGCTAAAGCCCACGATGCCGCTCACAGTGCCCGAGCCGTTGGCTTTGCGCAGCTCACCGCGGAGCGAGACGGCATTCGAGCTATTCTCCTCGAACACGCGTTCGGCGCGCGGCAGTAGCTGCAGGCGCCCCGTGCACTCTTCGGGCTCGAGCGCCGGCTCGACTGCGGGCGCGATGCAGCGCTCGTCCAAGCGGCGATCGACCCGGCGCTCGAAGATGCGCTGCCAAGCCAACTGCAGCTCGGCCGTGTCGTAGAAGGCCCCGACCTTCCGCTGTTTGAGCGTGGCAGAGGCCATGGCGCGCGACATCGGCTCCAGGCTGCGTTGCGCACGCGCCGGCAGCTCGCTCTTGAAGCGCGGGGTCACCTGGTCGTAGCGCACGAGCTCAGGTCGGACCGTGTACTGGCCCTTGAGCAGCAGCTCACGCCCCGGCCCCAAGCGCAGGCGCAGCGTGCCGTCCGTCGAGTAGAGCTCAAACTCCGTGCCGAGCTGCTTTCGCTGCTGCAGCGGCGCCCAGGGAGCCCCCACGTCACGCTCCAGGCCGAGGTAACTGTCCGGATCCGGGCTCCGGTGGCGCTCCCCGGGGCGGATCGGCCCTGCCTGGTAGTACGTGAAGCCCAGCTGCGCGGACAGCCGCTCCCCTTCCCGCACGACGGCGATGCGCGACGCGGTGCCGAGCGGATTGGAGGTGAAGCTCTGCAAGGCTCGGACGCTCACGCTCGTCTCGCCCAGACGAAAGGCGGGCGTCTCGCTGTTCATGAGCACGGCGCCGCCGAGCGCGTCACTGCCGTACTCCACCGAAGCGGCTCCTGGCACCACGATGACGGACGCGGCCGCGTAGGGATCGAGCAGTCCGAGGTAGTCGTTGTTGCCGGCTCGGAAGAACGCCATGTTCAGGCGCACACCATCGACCGCGTAGACCACGGCTCGCCCTGACAGGCCTCGCACGTAGATGGTGCCCTGTCCGGGCGTCGTCTGTTGGATGGAGACGCTGGGCGCGGCCGCGCGCACGCCGTCCGCGAGGGACGTGGGCGCCTCAGCGCGGAGGGTCTCTTGGCTGACGGTCGTGGCGCCGAGGGACACTTGAAAGGCGCGCTGCCGCTCACGCTCGGCGCGCGACTCGCCGACCACCACCGCCTCATGCTCGAACGCCTGCGGCTGCGACGCGGGCTCAGCGGCTTGAGCCCGCGCTGTCCCCGCCACGCTGCACCACGCAGCGCACATCCCTCCCACCAACATAAAATGACTTTTCATTGCCCTAAGAGCCCCGCTGAGGGTCGGCCCTCGTCGCAGATGGCTCGCTTCGTGTCAACGCTCGGAGTGAAACGCGACGCGCGCCCGGAGAGGCCCCTGGGCGGCAATCGTCAGCACGGCGCCGCGGGGCGGGGCGCGCGGCCGAACGGGGAACGGGGAAACAGCGCCCCCGCCCCGGCGTACACCGTAAGCCTTGTGATGGCGTACGCTAAGAACTAGCCTTGGCGCGTGGCCGGGCGGTCGTGGTGGACGCTAGGTTGGCTCGGTGGGCTGAGTCGCGTAGCGTTTGGTGAAAGGGAAGCATGTTACTGACGAGATCGGCGCTGTTCGCGAGCCCGCTGGGAGAACGCGTCGCGTTCTATGCGATGACGGGTCGAGAGACGCTGAGCCAGCCCTTCGCGTACGAAGTGGATCTGCTGAGCGCCGAGGACACGCTCGATCTGTCTGAGCTGCTCGGACAGCACGCTACCGTCGTGCTGGAGCGCACGGACGGCTCGCTCCGGCACTTCACCGGCTTCGTCACGCAGTTTTCGCTCGTGGGGGAGCTCGGCAATTTTGCGCGCTACCGCGCCACGTTGCGACCCTGGCTGTGGCTTTTGGGGCAGACGCGTAGCAGCCGCATCTTCCAAGAGATGACGGTGCCAGAAATCGTGATGGAGTTGTTTCGCTTCAACGGCTTCAGCGATTTCAGCGACACGCTGAGCGCCGAGTACCGCAAGTGGGACTACCTGGTGCAATACCGGGAGTCTGACCTCAACTTCGTGCAGCGGCTGCTCGAGCAAGAAGGCATCTACTTTTACTTCAACCACGAGGACAACAAGCACACCCTCGTGCTCGCGGACGCCGGTAGCCCCCACGAGCTGACCCCCGGCTACGAAGAAGTTCCCTATTACCCGCCCTCCAAGCTGGAGCGCCGGCAAGAAGAGCACGTTGATTCGTGGTCGGCGACACGCCAAATCCGCCAGGGCTTGGTCTCGGTCATCGACTTCAACTTCGAGAAGCCGTCGGCGTTCCTGGGCGCTCAGTCGTCGGCCGCGCTCGGTCACGCGCACGGGGAGTACGATCTTTACGACTACCCCGGCGGCTTCAAGGACACGTCAGAGGCGGAGACGCAGGCCAAGATCCGACTGGAAGAGCACCAGGTGGATTTCGAGGTCATGCACGGCGCGGGCCCGGTGCGCGGCCTACAAGCTGGCAGTCGTTTTGCGCTCGCCCGCTTCCCGCGCGACGACCAGAACCGCGAGTATTTCATCCTCAGCGCCGGCTACGACATCCGCGTGGCCGAGTTCGAGTCGAACCAGGTCAAGGAAGACGCGGAGCCGCTGTTTCGCTTCCACCTTCAGGCCATCGACGGTAAGCGCCCCTTCCGCCCCGCACGCCTCACGCGCAAGCCGCGCGTGGAAGGTCCCCAAACAGCCATCGTGGTCGGCGATCCGAGCCAGGAAATTTGGACGGATCAGTATGGGCGCGTGAAGGTCCAGTTTCACTGGGACCGCGAGGGGCAGCGCGATCAGAACAGCTCGTGCTGGGTGCGCGTCTCACAAGCCTGGGCCGGCCAGAACTGGGGCAGCATCCACATTCCGCGCATCGGCCAAGAAGTGATCGTGGATTTTCTGGAGGGCGATCCGGATCGGCCCATCATCACCGGTCGCGTCTACAACGCGGACAACATGCCGCCCTACGGCTTGCCGGACAATCAGACGCAGTCCGGCATCAAGAGCCGCAGCACCAAGGGCGGCGGCGCGGACAACTTCAACGAGATCCGCTTCGAGGACAAAAAGGGCGAGGAGGAGCTGCACATCCAGGCCGAGAAGGACATGACCACGCTGGTCAAGCACAACCGCACGACCACCATCCAGCGTAACGACGTCCTGAACATCACCGGCGATCAGATCATCCACATCCACGGCAACCTGTCGATGACGGTCGACGGCGTGACCGACAAGGACAACCCGGACAAGTCCAAGCCGGTCAAGAGCTCGCTCGGCGTGACCGGCGCGCATCGTATCGACGCGAGCGACACGATCGACATCCAAGCGCCCAACAAGATCACGCTCACGGTGGGCAGCAGCACCATCACGATCGACCCAGGCTCCATCACGCTGAGCGCCGGCGGGTCGACCATCAAGGTGGACGCCAACGTGCTGGCCACAGCCAGCGGCAAGGCGCAGATGAAGCTCGACGCCAACGCGCTGATGAAGTCGGCAGGTAGCGCGCAGGTCAAGCTGGAGGGCGGCGTGGCCGTCTCGTCCGGCTCGGGCGGCAGCGTCACGCTCGACGCGGACGCAGCCGTCAAGGCCGGCAACATCAACCTCAACGCAGGTAAGATCAACGGCACGGGCGACAGCGAGATCGGCCTCACAGTGTCGAGCTCATCCGTAAAGCTGACGCCGGCCAGCGTGGAATCCACCGCCACGTCAGTGAAGTCCACCGGCATGGGCGCCGTGGAAGTGACCGCCCCCGCGATCAAGCTCGGCTAGCGAGAAACCGCGACTCACCGTCGCACTCGGCAGATCGATGCTTGCCCCAGCCTCGCCGTCGAGCTTCAGCTCACGTCAGTACCAGAAGCCCACGAGCATGTCACCCCGCGGCGCCGCAACCTCCAACCAGTCCCCCACGTCCACAACAACGGCTTCGATGTCTGCGTTCTCAGAAGTGAGTGGCTGCGCGTTGAGCTGTTGCGCGGCGGCCTGCACCACGCCCGGTTCGACGTGCCCGACCGTTGGGAAATCCGCAGCCCACGGCAACCTGAGCGGTCCTCCCCCCATGATCAGCTGAGACACTGTGAATGGGAGCCTTCGCTGGGCGAGCTCTCGGTCTACGATCTCCAGGAAGTCGGCGGGCAACGGGGAGAGACTGTTGCTTGGGACGAGGCGACCCATAGTCTGGCAAATGATCTCGAACGCGTGGATGACCGTTGCCGGGTCGGAGCTAGGCGTCACGCCGTCGACCAGCTGCCGCGCCGCTGCGAGCTGTTGCGGATCCTCGGCGCGCAAGCGGTTCTTGATGGACTCATCTCGTGATCCAATCGCGTGGCTCAGGTGCGCCGACACGGAGTAGACGGTGACACCTCGGCTCATGGCGACGACGCATTGAGCAGCCAGGGCGGCATGTAGTCGGATTCCACCTCGATCTGTAGCCCGCGGCCGCGAGCGATGCGCGCGATGCCGCAGGCATGGACGTCGATGAGGTAAGCGTGCGAAGCCGCCTCCTTGCCCTTGCCGAACGCCCGCTTGTGAGCGTCTAGCACCCCAACCAAGGCCGGGGTGAAGCTCGACTGGTTCTTGTCGACGATGGCAGTCAAGGCTGGACCGAGAGCACGGAAGCGCTCCAGGATCCTGGGAGTCGCAACCTTCAAGTGCTCAGGCCGACTGAGACGCTCGAACTCGGCCAGGGGCTCCGCCACATCCTCGTCGAGGAAGAATGCTTGGAAAGCATAAACCAGGTGATAGAAGCACTCATCGCGTTCACCGGGCGCGTCCTGGAACAGCTGGGCCGGCACCGCCGTTAAGGTCGCCACCGTATCCGCGCGACCTAAAGCTGATGCCAACAGCAGCGATGTGACCCAAGCAGCCGGGCCAGTCCCATACCCGGGCTTTCCAGCAGGCCCCGAGATTGCTGCGCCGCGGAACGGAAACGTGACCTGCGAGCCCGCAGGCGCAGAGATGGCTGCAAACAGCGCTCCCGCGCAGTCACAACTCACTTGCAGCAACTCCAGCGCGTCGCGTTCTCGCGAGCACGCTACCGCTCCTCCCGCCTCCGTCAAGTTGGCCTTCGTATGCACGCCAGCGGCTTCCACGGGATCGTCCGACAGGCGACTGCTCAAATCCGTCCGCGCAAACTGGAGAGCGGCGTCAACTAGGGCGTTCGTGTATCTACCCTTGTACTGGTGACTCTTGACCCTGATCATAGACTTGCGTCTCCTTAGCTCAATTTCTCGCTGGGGCCATACTCATGGACCTGCATGTCGGTGGGGTTGCCGGCGCTATCAAGAGGTTGGCTCACCTCGATGCGTTGCACCTCCCCCGGTTTGGCTCTTTCGAGCTCTCGAGCCGTAGCTACCTTCTCTGGGTCAGAGCTGTTCGCCATTTGATCGTTCGTGCTCTTGAAATGCTCTGGGGTTCCCTGCTGATAGCGTTCGCCGTCCGGCCCGGCTCGGGATGACGAGTTCGTCGCTGTTCCGCCCTTGCCTTCTGCCACCACGTACTTGGGCGCTGGAGGCGGCTCGTTGGTCTTGAAGACGTTGTCGTGGGTGCCGGGCCCCTCGCCCGATGCGGGCATGCGCTCAGCGTTGGGGTACTGCTCCTTGACGTGCGCTTCGGCCGCCTGATTGCCGAGATTCTCGGTAGCCTTGTTGGCTTTAGCCTGAGCTTTCTTCGCGCCCGCCTCGTCACCTCTAGCGCGGCAGTCGTCGCGCTCTTTGTTGGCGGCGTTGCGGGCATCCACCTCTTGTTTGACCTTAGGATCGTTGGGATCCAGCTTGGCCTTCGTTTCGACGGGTTTCTTGGTCGCTCGGTGGGTGATCTTCTTGTCGCCCCCGGCCTCCGGATCCTTCGCGAACGTCCCATCCTCGTTACGAAGCTTGCCGTTCTGATCACGCTTCGGCGTGGGTTTACCGTCGGCGTCAGCGGGGCCCTTCTTCCCCGGATGCGCATCCCCGCTGTCACCAGACGAGCGTGCATTCTTGGTTTCGTCGTGGAGGCCGAGCACGTCCACCGAGCGGAGCGGGTTGGACGAATAGGCGTAGACGTTGACGCCGCCACGCTGACCAATCGGATCGGCCTGGAGGTAGCGCCCCAGCTCGGGATCGTAGTACCGGAAGCGGTTGTAGAAGAGACCGGTGTCTGCGTCGAAGTAGTGTCCAGGCCAGCGCAGGTTGAGGTCGATCTCATTGGCTGCGTCGAGCTCGATGGCGCCGTACGGATCGACCCGGGTGGCCCGCCACACGATGCGCCCGCTCGAGTCCTCCACTGCCACCGGGACGCCCAGGTGATTACCAAAGATGGAGTAGCTGCGACCACTAGCGGGGTCCGCTTCCACACTGTCGTAGTCCACGAAGAAGTGCGGGACCCAAGCCGCTTCGTCCACGTAGCCGTACAGTCTGACAGCGCCGTTGTCAGCCACCTCCGCGATCAATTGATGCTCGCGCCAGTAGAAGCGACGCTGGGCGCCGGCGCGTCCACTGAGCAGACGCCGTCCGATGGCGTCGTACTCCGCCACCCACGCCGGCAAATCATCGACCCAGCGTTGGCCTTCCAGGTGTCCAACGTCAATCCGAACCAGTAGGTCTCGCGCGTTGTACGTGTAGCGGATGCGCCGACCCGTGGCGGGGTCGAAAGACTCCGCCACGTGCGTGCGCGTGTTGTACTCGAAGCGGCGCCCGTTCGCCTGAACGAGGGTGTTGTGCGCCCCCACCACGACGCCGCTGAGGCCTGGCTTTTCTAGCAGGTTGTCGGCGGGGTCGAGCAGGTAGCGGCGAGTCATGGTGCCGCTACGTTCGGCTGCCACGCGATGCGCCGCGTCCACCAAGTACTCGGTTCGTCCCTCGAGCGAGTCGTCGATCGCGAGCAGGTCACCCTCGCGGCTACGCTCGTAGCGACGAGTCCAGGTCGGCACGGGCTCCGCGGCGCGTCTCTCAACCGTTCGCGCGTCCACGTCCCCGGAGTCATCGAAGCGCGTGAACTCCACGCTGCGAGCAGGCGTCTCGCGACGGACCAAGCCGCTTTCGTCGAAGCGAACTCGGTGCTTGCGACCGGTTGGGTCTATCCAAACCGTCAAGTTAGTGCTGCTGGAGGATGAAACGCTCTTGCCGTATCGCCAGCGCCGGAACGTGAACCGTCCGAACAGCGTGATCTGGTCGCCGGCGTGAGATACCTGGCAGCCGTGTCCGTCGACGAGATCGGCGACGAGCCCCCACTCCGCGTCCCGCTTGAGCTCCACCTCGTGGAGGTTGGTCGATGCAAGCGTCGGCTTGCCGGCTTCGTCATAGTCCAGCGAATGCTCAGCGCCGTCCGCCAGGACTACCTTCTTCACCAGTGAGCGCTTGTCGTGCTCGAAGGTCAACAGTGGCGCGCCGAGCGCGTCGCGCTTCTGTATCAGGCGGTCGCCGACGTCGTAGACGTACTCCTCTTCCACGACACCCGCTCGCCTGACGCGAACCAGGCGGTCCTTGTCGTCATACTCATAGGTCGTGACGTTGCCGAGCGGATCGGTGGTTTGTGCCACCAACTCATTGTCGGTGAACTGGAAGCGCACGGCATTGCCGAGGGGATCCAGCTTGGTGCCGAGCAAATTCCAGCGCACGATCTCCTGTCGGTAGACGCGCTGGTCCGCGTCGGAGTAGGCCAGCAGGTTCCCGCACAGGTCGTACTCCCAGG
>JAEYOT010000248.1 GCA_023411445.1 Pseudomonadota bacterium | reverse complement strand
TGGCGTCAAGCTCGCCATCCCGGTGATCGCCGTCTTGCTGGTGACGCAGGTGGCGCTGGCGTTCGTCTCGCGAGCCGCTCCGGCGATCCAGGTGTTCTCGATTGGCTTCGCGGTGACGACGGCGGTGGGCGCAACGCTCTTGATCGTGGTCTTGCCGGATCTTGCGTACGACGTGGTGGCCGAGATGTCTCGCGCGGGCGAGCGAATCGAGGCGCTCGTCTTCACCGTGAAGGAGCCGTGAGCCATGGCCGCCGGCGGTGACGACGACAACGAGAAAACAGAGGAACCTACCCCAGAACGACGGCAAAAGGCGCGCAAGGACGGGCAGTTTGCGCGCGCGCGCGACACCGGCGCCGTCGCGGCGACGATCGCGGTCTTGCTCGTTTTGAGCGGCATCTGGTCGGACCTGATCGGGCACCTGCGCGAGTTTTGCCTCCAGTGCTTCAACGACCCGCTCACGCTGGTGAGCGGTGACATGACCGTGGTGCTGGAGCAAACGGTCAAGGTGCTGATCATCTCCTGCGTGCCGGTGGCGCTGTTCGCTTGCCTGGCCGGCATGGCGGCGGGCTTCGCCGAAGCCGGCTTTCACCCGAACTTCGAGACACTGGAGCCGAAGTTTGAGCGGCTGGATCCGGTGGGCAAGCTGCAGAAGCTGTTCAGCCCCAAGGAGGGTCTGGTCAACATCGCGCTCTCGCTCTTACGCGTCGGGATGGTGGCGGCGGTGGCGTACTGGGTGCTGGAGTCGGAGTTTCCGCGCTTGGCGATGGCTTCGCGCGGCACGTTGACGCTCGCGGCCGTGCAAATCGGCCAGGTGACGTTCAAGGTGGCCATGTGGTGCACCTTCGCGCTCGCCGTGCTGGCGGCCGTGGATTACGCGCAATCTTGGTGGAAGCACGAGAAGTCCATCAAGATGAGCCGCCAAGAGCTGAAGGACGAGATGAAGCAGCAGGAGGGCAGCCCGCAGATCAAGCAGCGGCAGCGCGCTCGTGCTCGCGAGATGCTGAAGCGCGGCATCAAGAAGGCGATCAAGGAAGCCACCGTGGTCGTGACGAACCCGACGCACGTGGCGGTCGCGCTGCGCTATCACCCCGCTGAGGGCCCGCCCACGGTCGTGGCCAAGGGTTACGACGAGGTGGCGCAGCACATCAAGCGGCTGGCGCAGGAGGAAGGCATCCCCATGGTCGAGAACGTGCCGCTCGCGCGTGGTCTGGCCGAGAAGGTGAAGGTGGGCCGCAGCATCCCGGCTGACTTCTACGCTGCGGTCGCAGAGGTGCTGGCGTTCGTGTTCCGCCTGCGCGGCCGTGGTCGCGGCGTGCGGGCCTGAGCGAGCTTCGGCTCGTCGTTGTGTCGCCAGGCTGTAGTCAATGGTGCGGGTAGACGCGAACGTCCGAGTTTGCGATGCTGGACGGATCCTTCGATCGGGAAAGGGATTTGTCCGTGCTCAAACGCGTACTCTGGTCGGGTCTTTGTTGGGTGCTCCTGGCTGCGGCAGCTTGCGGGAGTGATGACGGAAAGAAGCGCTCGCAGTCGGATGCTGACGCGGGGGCGGGTGGGGAAGACGTCGGCGCAGGCGGTAGCGCGGCCGGAGCACCCCAAGGTGGGACGGGCGGCGACGTCGAGCCGACGGAGGGTGGCACGGGCGGCGTGGCGGAGGGCGGCGTGGGCGGCATTCCGAACGGCGACGGCGGCGACGGCGGCGACGGTGGCGAGCCCAGCCGTCCGGAGCCGGAGCTGTTGTTCTCTGTGAAGCGGGGCGCGCTGGGCCTGCCCGACACCGCCATTCGCGCGCTGTCTGAAGACGGCAAGGAAGGCACGGTCATTTACACCTCGAGCAGCGGCTCACAAGAAGGTCCGGACGGGACGAACGCGGTCAAGGTGACGGGCGAGCAGCTCGGCTTGGCGGAGACGACGCAGATCGTGGCGTTCGCCGAAGCGCAGCCGGAGCCGGCCTCGCCGCTGTACTTGTTCTCGGTGGCGCCCGGCTCGACCGGCGCGCAACCCACGCAGCTCTACGATCGCTACCAGTTGCACGGTGACGCTTACGCTCACTTGTTCTTCAGCGACGGCGTGCCGAGCTACCGCTCCGAGAGTAACATCGAGGGCGGCTACAACGGGATCCTCGCCATCAACCGCAGCTTGGGGCTCGGGCAAGAGGACGAAGTGGGCGACGACTTGGTGGGGCTGGTGTCGCGCGACGCCCGCCAGCCACTCACGGAGCTGTACTTCACGGTGGGTACCAACGCCGAAGGCGCCGAAGGCTCGCCGGTCAGCGAGCTCGACCCGTACGAGGTGGGCTGCACGGTGTTCAAGAGCGCGCTGGACGGGACGCACGAGGTCGCCTTCACCTGCGAGGATCTCGGGCTAGCGGGCGGCTTCGGCGATCGCATCGACGGCTTGGCCGTGCTCACGGCTGGGGCGCAGCTCAAGCTCGTGTTTTCGGTCAGCTCCGGGTCCCTCGGCCTCGAGGGCTCGGCCGTGGAAGCCAAGGCCATCGCGGGCGGCAGCGTCGGCGCGACGCTGTTCTCGTCAGTCGGCGACGGCACCAACGCCGTGCACCTCCAGCCGGACGATCTCGGCTTGGCCGACAACTCTGATGAAGAGATCGACGGCATCACCGTGATCGACGCGCCGCAGCCTACCGTCGAGAGCGTGGGCACCTGCGAGCTGGACCTGTATCCGGTGGGCGACGATCTCTTGTCGTACATGGCCGGAGCCGCCTACCTGGGCACCTCCACGCTGCTGTTGTTCGGACCCACGTCGGACGGCGAGGACGCGCGCGTGCTGGCTTACGATCTGAGCACCTGCGAGCACGTGCAGACGAAAGACTTGAGCGGGACGCCGCTCCAGAGCCCGTTGCCGGTCGCGACGGTCAAGCTGGCGGGTTGGTCAGCGGACAGCCCGCTCGACGCCGTCGCGTACTTCAAGCTCGGCAGCTCGAACGGCAACAAGGCGCTCGAGCGTTACTCGGCGACGGGCGAGCTCGAAAGTAGCGTGCCAATCCTGGACATGTTGTCGTACGAGGATGCTATCGCGCTCGTCTACGACGCAGCCCACGATAGCTTTTTCGTGCTCACCTACTACGCCAGCGATGCCTTCACGCTGTGGAGCTTCCCACGCCCCGCAGGGGGCGCGACGGAGATCGAGGCCGTGATCAGCGGCATGGACTTGCCCTGCGCCACGGCGGGCGCTCTGACCGGAGTGGACGCCCAAGGAAACCTGTACGTGGGCGAGGCAGGAAACTTGAACCGCTACCGCGTCTGCGCGGTGAGCCCCGCCGGCTTGCTACGGCCGGCCCCCTATTTTTGGCCCGCTGAGAGCTACGGCGTGGGCTTGGTCGTGCCGGGTGGCGCGCACTACGTGTTCAACTACGGCGGCGCGCCCTCCATCGAGCGCGGCGCCTACCAGAAGTAGCGGTGCTGGGTCGAGCTCGCCCCGGCGTGCCCATTGGGCTCACGGGGCGAGCCGCTCCAACGCCTT
>JAEYOT010000244.1 GCA_023411445.1 Pseudomonadota bacterium | reverse complement strand
CCCCAGGCACCATCCGCGCCCGCTGCGAGCGAGCCCGTGCCGGCCGCCGCGACCAGGGCGCCCGGCCCGCTGCGAGCATTCTTCGACGGCTTGCGCCAGCTCGAGAGCGGCGCGCGTACCCAGCACGTGCGCGTGCTGTGGCTGGGGGACTCGCACACCGCCGCGGATTTCTTGACGGGCAGCGTGCGCGCGGCGCTGCAAGCTCGCTTCGGCGACGGCGGTCCTGGCTTCGTGCGCATCGGCACGCGCCACTACCGTCACTCGGCGGTGAAGGTGAAGCGCGACGGCAAATGGAACGTCGATCCGGATCCGCCCGCGCGTCGCTCGCGGCAAGACGACGGCATCTTCGGTTGGGCGGGGACGCGCGCCGTGCCGGGCGCTCGAGCCAGCTTCACCGTCGAGCTGAGCCCGCGCCCCAGCGGTGACGAGACGGGCAGCTTCGAGCTCTCGTACTCGCTGCCGCCGGGGAGCAGCTTCGACCTCGAGCTGGGCGGCAAGCGAACCCGGGTGGGCGCCCAGAGCGCCAGCGCCAGCGCGGCGGGCGTGTCCTACCTCACGCTGGCGGCGCCGCTACGAAGCCAGCTCGTGGTGACGCCCGGCGCCGGAGCGCCGCGACTGCTCGGCGTGGTGATCGAGCGTAGCGCGCAGAGCGGCGTGGTGCTGGACACGGCCGGCATCGACGGCGCGCGCATCGAGACGCCCCTGTCGTGGGACGAGGCAGCCTTCGTGGCCGGCGTGGCGCGGCGGTCACCCGAGCTATTCGTGGTGGCCTACGGCACGAACGAAGCCTTCGACGCTCTGGCGGTGGAGCGCTACGACGAGCAGCTGAGGCGCTTGATCGGACGGCTGCGGAGCGGTGCGCCTCACGCCTCTTGCCTGGTGCTGGGTCCGACGGATGCCGCGCGCGGCGACGGGTCCGTGCCGCGTATCCTGGAGATCACGCTCGTACTGCGCCGAGCCGCCGCGGCGCTGGGGTGTAGCTTCGTCAGCTTGCAGGAGCTGATGGGCGGGGAGGGTAGCTTTCTGCGCGGTATGCAAGCCAAGGAGCGCCTGGCGCAGCTGGATCGGCTCCATCTCACCCCCAAGGGCTATACCGAGCTCGGTCAGGCGCTGGCTCAGCAGCTCTTGGACGCCTACTCCTCGGGCTGGGGGGACTTACCGTAGGCCTGCAGTAAGGCGCGGTAGATCCAGGTCCCGATGATCTCGGCGCCCACGGCCGTGGGGTGCGTGAGATCGGCTTGGCCGAGCCCGCGCTTCACCCAGCGCGGCATGGAGCGCGCGCCGCCCATCGCGGTCCAGGTGTCGAAGAAGGCGCAGCCGGCGTCGAGCGCCGCCCGCTTCTGGTTCTCCAGGAGCTGCGGCATCACGCTCAAGCTCACGATCTCGTCGCCCACCTTGGCCGCGCGATCCATGGCGCCGATGACCAAGCACGAGGACTCGGGCTGGGCGCGCCGGCCTTGTTCCAGGACCTCACGCATCGTGCGGTGGTAGTCCACCATCGGGTACAAGAAGCCGTCTGCGCTCTCGTTGGCGCCAAACTGATACACGAGCAGATCCGGGCGGCGAAGCTCTAGCTGCTCGGCCCAGTGACGATCGTCTTGCTTGTCCATGAAGCGGATGCGCGCGCCCTGCACGCCCAGCGCGTCCAGCACCACGCCCGGCTCCTCGCGCTCCAGCACCACGCCAAACAAGCGTGACGTGCCGCTCTTGGTCTGCACGCTGAGCTGGTGCTCCCCGTCAGGCACTCGAATGGTGTGCGTCTTGCTGGCGATCGCTGGCCCCGCTGTCGACAGCTCCGTCGGCGGACCGCCGTCCACCGACAGCTCCAAGCTGCCGCCGCCCGGCTGCTCCAGGTAATACAGCGTAAAGGTCGAGACTTTGCGGCCGTGCTCGCCCTTGTCCATCGTCCCCACGCGCGTCAGCACGTTGGGCGGCGCGCTGAACGACACCCCGCCCAGCCCGTAGAAGCCGTCGGCTGCGTACGGCCCGACGATACGGCTCACGTTGTAGCCCGCCGTGGCGTAGCGGCTGACGTCGTTGTGGAAGTAAGCGGGCCAGGCGTTGGCCATCAGCACGAAGCCGTGCCCGGCGTCCCCGAAGGTGGCTTGCAGCTTGCGTCGCAGCGTGCCCGACACGTAGTCGCTCACGATGATCGAGTCGCCGAAGTGGGCGATGCGCGTGATCGCGCCTGGCTGCTTGCGCTCCGTGCGCCGGAGCGCGCGGAAGAAGCCGCTCAGCGCCTGACCGGTGGGATCCTCGAGCGACACCGGCGGCGCTTGCTCCAGCGCCAGCGCCTCGCTGGCTGCAGACGGCGCGAGCCGCACGGCGCCGGGCGCTGCGGGCGGCGCGGTCGTCTCTTGAACGAGCTGGCTCTCGCCGACCGACGCAGACGGCGCCACCTGCGCTACGGCGACCTCTGCCTCACCGACGGGGCGCTTGCCGAACAAACGAAAGCGCGCGAGCGGCGGCACGAGCTCCAGCACGACCGCGCACAGCGCCACGAGCGCTGCGGCGAGCACCGGCTTGCTGCGCAGCACGTCGCGCAGGCTAGTTGCTGCAGCTGGCATCGCCCAGGGCGCGACACAGCGCGAGCAGTCGCTTCAGGTCGTTGTCGCTGGCGGTGCCGGCTCGAGCCTTGGCCTGCAGCTGGTTCTTGGTTTGCATCAGCTTGCTGCGATCCGTGGCGCCAGCTGCCTCGGGGGCCGTGGGGATCTCGCCGGCCGAGGGATCGTCGAAGGGGTTTTTCCGCACCAGCGTGGCGGGCCCCGATGCAGGCTTGGCTGGCGCGGCCTCCGGCTCCGTAGCGCGCGGACCATCAGCGGGGCGCTGCGTGCCGCCGGTGCTCTGCGGCTTGGTGATGCGTGGCGCGCTGGGCAGCTCGGTCACGTCGATGGTTTCGCCGCCGAGCGCCGCCAGCTCGTTCGCGGCCCGCTTGCGGCGTAGGGAGTCCACCGCCGTGGCACGCGCCACGTCCTCGAGCAGCTGCCGCTTCTCGCTCGGGTCATCCGTGCGGCTGGCTCGCTCTAGCTGCTGATCCGCCCAGGTGGCCTGAATGGCGCGAAACTCGGGCGTGGAGCGCAAGTTGCTGTCCTCGGGCAGCTGATTGGCACGCGCGCGCGCGGTAGCGACGTCGCCCCTATCCAGCAGCGCCTTGGCCTCGGCGAGCAGCTTGGCGCTGCCGTCCGTCTGCTCGCCCTTGGGCGCGCTCAGGCTCACGTCCGCCGGCTTGTCCCCGCGTGAGGCTGCCACGACCACGAGCGTGGCCAGCAGCGCGGCTGCTCCGATGCCGATCACGACCTTGGCGCCCGTGGTCATGCCGCGAGCGCCCTGCGGAGAGGACTCGAAGCCTCCGAGCGACGAGATCTGCTGGCTCTCCTCGGCGCCGGGCACGTACACGTCGCCGGCAGGGATGAACTTGAACACGACGTCACCCAGCTCGATCATGTCGCGCGCGTCCAGCAAGCCGCGAGGCAGCTCCACGCCGTTCACGCGGATGCCGTTGGCGCTCTCACGATCGACCAGCTCGTAGCGCCCGTCGCCCAGCGCTTGGACCTCTGCGTGCACTCGGCTCACGGACGGATGGTTCACGGAGATGTCGCACTCTTCACCGCGGCCGATCACCTGGCGCTGCGCCGTGTTTAGCGGAAACTCCGCGCCCGGCGTGGGGCCGACCAGCATCACCAAGCGGTCGGGCTGGCCGAGCAGGGTCGAGGAGCGGGGGGCGGCGGGCAGCGTGGCCTTGCTGTCGAAGGCGGCGGCGGCGCGCTCCACGTCTTCGTCCACGAGCTCCAGCCGGTAGTCGCCCAGCTGCACTAAGTCGCCGTGCTGCAGGTCTTGGCGCTGGCTGACGCGCGCGCCGTTGACGTAGCAGCCGTTGTAGCTACCCACGTCGAACACCACCCAGCGATCCGCTTCACGTGCGATGCGCGCGTGCCGGCGCGAGATGTTTCGCTCCGTGAGCCGCACCGTATTGTCCTCGCCCCGACCGATCAGGTACTCGTCACGAGCCAGGGGGACGACCGTACGGTTGGCTTGGTCATCCTCGATGGTGAGCTTCCACATGATGAATGACGGTCGCTTGCCGTTCATTTCCCGCTGGAAATGAACGGGCTGATCCTGTCACGGGTCGGGGGCGCCGGGCAACACTGGGCTTGGGGCTTGGAAGAGCAGCTCGTGCAGCACGGGCCGCGCCGCGCGGATGGCCGACGCGCTCGGCCCTTCGCGCGTGGGATGCACGCGATTGGTCAGCAAAACGGTGGCGATTTCGGCCGTTGGGTCGCACCACAGGCTGGTTCCAGTAAAGCCGAGGTGGCCGAAGGTGAGGGGACCAGCTGAGGCGCCGGCCGAGGATGCCTGGCTCGATTTACCGTCGAAGCCAGCGCGCAAGCTCCCGCCCGGCCGAGGCTCGACCAGGCGTGACAGGGTGCGCTGCGAGAGCCAGCTGCTGCGACCCGCGTACGCCGAGAGCAGCGCCTGCCCGAAGCCGAGCACGTCGCGCACGCTGCCGAAGACTCCGGCGTGCCCGGCGCAGCCGTGCCCGGCCAGCGCCCACGCATTTTCGTCGTGCACGGCGCCGCGCACGCAGCCGCCGCGCGCCCGGACCACTTCCGTGGGCGCCACCTCGCGGGCGAACGACGGGCGTCGAGCCATCAGCTGACGCGCGGAGCCGAGCTCGAGCGACAGCGGCGCCGACACCTCTTGCCAGATCACGTGATCGAGCGCCTGCGCGGTGAGCGCCTCGATGCAGGCGCCGAGCAGCACGTAGCCCAAGTCGCTGTACAGGGGTGGAAAGCCGTCCTTCGGCGCCTG
>JAEYOT010000226.1 GCA_023411445.1 Pseudomonadota bacterium | reverse complement strand
ATCCCAGGACGTGCGGGCGATGGCGGACAGCGGGGCCATGGTCCCGCTCTTCGACCGCACGTGCCACTTGCCGAGATCGGCGGGCTCGGAGCGATAAGCCGCGTCGCCTTGGAGGAAGACGCGCTTCACCCGTCCCCGATCGACGAAATCGTTCACGTAGGTGCTGCCCCACGCGTAGGAGAGGGTCGTGAAGGCGTCGTCGGGCGAAACGCCGAGCGCGCCCGCCTTGGCTTCGTCGATTTCCACGCGGAGTGATGGCGTGTCCGGCAGCTCGCTCGGGCGCACTGCCGCGAGCCCGGGGTCGGACATGGCCTCCGCGAGGAGCTGGTTACGGAGCGCCAGGAACTGCTCGCGCGGCATGCCCGACGAGTTCAGAAGCTCGAGCGTGAAGCCGCTGGATTGGCCGAGGCCGCGCACGGGAGGCGGCGTGAGCGCGATGATCTGCGCGTCGCGCACGCCGCTCAACTTGGCGGTCGCGCGCTGGGTGATCCCGGCCGATGAGTTTTCGGCCCCCTCCCGCTCCTCCCACGGCGTTAGGGACATGAAGCCCATGCCGTTGTTCTGCCCCGAGCCGCTGAAGCCGAAGCCGAGGACGCTGAACAACGACGCGATGTTCTTCTTTTCTTCGCCGAGAAAGTACGATTCTACGGCGTTGGCTACCTTCGCAGTGCGGCTCTGGGTGGCACCGGCCGGCAAGGTGAACTGCACCATGGCAGTGCCGTCGTCTTCGGCGGGCAAGAACCCCGTCGGGATGCGCAGGAAGACGAAGACTAGCGCCGCGGAGAGCGCGCCGTAGCCGAGCAGGAACCAAGCCCGATGGCGGAGGGTGCGCTGCACGCCAGCCACGTAGAAGGCGGTGACGCGCTCGAAGCCGCGATTGAAGCTGCGGCTCAAACGCGCGCCCAATCCTAGGCGGGGGGCTGGAGTCGCTCGCTCGGGGCTCGGCGCGTCTGCCGGAGCTGGCTCTGGGCTCGGCTGAGCATGGGGCCGCGGCTTGAGCAGCTGAGCGGTGAGCGCGGGCGTGAGCACGAGCGCCACCACCACCGACAGCACCATGGTCGAGACGATGGTGACTGAGAACTGGCGGTAGATGACGCCGGTGGAGCCGCCGAAGAACGCCATGGGCAGAAAGACGGCCGAGAGCACCAGCGCGATCGCGATCAGCGCTGTCTGGATCTCGCTCATCGAGATGATGGTCGCTTCGCGAGCGCTGATCCCGGGTCGTTCCTCCATGACTCGTTCGACGTTCTCCACGACCACGATCGCGTCATCCACGAGCAGGCCGATGGCCAGCACCAAGCCGAACAGCGTGAGCGTGTTGATCGAAAACCCGAACGCCTTGAGCACGCCAAACGTGCCGAGCAGCACGACCGGCACGGCGATCGCAGGGATGAGCGTCGCGCGCCAGCTCTGCAAGAAGACGAACATGACGATGACCACCAACACGATCGCTTCGAGCAGCGTCTTGACGACCTCCTCGATCGACAAGCGAATGAAGGCCGTGCTGTCGCGCGGAAACGCGTACTTGTAGCCGTCGGGGAAATCCTCCGCGCGCCGAGCCACTTCTGCCTTCACCTGCTCGGCGGTCTCGAGCGCGTCCGCTCCCGGCGCGAGCATGATGGCCATGCCGGAGCCGGGGTGACCGTTGACGGCGGTCACGGTGCTGTAGTCCTCCCGACCGAGCTCGACCCGCGCCACGTCGCCGAGCAGCACCTGCGAACCGCTCGGCTCCGTCTTGAGGATGATCTTCCTGAACTGCTCCGCTGTCTGCAGCCTGGACTTGGCCGTCACGGTCGCGGTCAGCATCTGCTCGTCCGACGCCGGCTGAGCACCGATTTGGCCGGCTGCGACTTGCGTGTTCTGCGCCAAAATCGCGGCGCGCACGTCCGACGGCATCAGGCTCGCGGCGGCGAGGCGCAGCGGATCCAGCCAGATGCGCATCGCATACTGAGAGCCGAAGACACGCAGATCGCCGACCCCTGCGACGCGGCCGATCGGCTCTTGCATGGTCGAGACCAGGAAGTCCGAGATATCGCTGGCGCTAGCGCGATTGGTCTCGTCATACACCGCGATGATGAGCAAGAAGTCGGGGCTCGACTTGGTGACCGTGACGCCTTGCTGCTGCACGGCTTGCGGCAGACGGGAAATGGCTTGCTGGATCTTGTTCTGAACCTGCACCTGCGCGATGTCAGGGTCCGTACCCTTCTCGAACGTGACGGTGATCGACGCCGAGCCCTGCGAGCTGGAGCTCGAGCTGAAGTACATCAGCCCGTTCAGGCCGGTGAGCTGCTGCTCGAGCACCTGCGTGACGCTGGTTTCGAGCGTGTCGGCCGACGCGCCCGGGTAGTTGGCGCGGATGTTGACCGTGGGCGGGGCGACATCCGGATACTGCTCGATCGGGAGCAAGAAGATGGAGCCCGCGCCCGCGAGCATGATGACGATCGCGATCACCCACGCGAAAATGGGCCGATCGATGAAGATGCGTGAAATCATGGGCGACCGCCGCTCGCGGCAGCCGACGGCGGCGGCGCGGCCACCGAAGGCGACGGCATGGCAGCCGATGGCGACGGCGCGGCAGCTGGCTCCTCCACCGGCACGGGCTTCACGATCTGCCCCGGCTTGACCTTGGCAGTGCCTTCGACGATCAAGCGGTCACCCGGCGCGAGCCCCTCATCGATCAGCCACTTGTCGCGCACGACTCGCGAAGCTGTCACGGGCCGCAACACGACCTTGTCGTCCGGTCCGACGATCATCGCGCTGGCGTTGCCCTTGGGATCCCGAGCGATGCCGGGTTGGGGCGCCAAGATCGCGGCCGGGCGCTTCGCCTGAGTGACCAGGGCCCGCACGTACATTCCCGGCAGCAGGATCGAGTCGGGATTGTCGAAGCGCGCGCGCAGCGTGACTGAGCTCGTGCTGGGGTCCACCATCGCTTCCGCAAACTGGAGCGTTCCCTCCTTGTCGTAGCTGCTGCCGTCTTCCAGTTGAAGCGTCACGCCGGTGGACGCGGCGAGCTCGCCACCTTGCGAGAGCGACCGCCTCAGCGCCAAGAGCTCGGCGGTCGACTGCTGCATGTCGACGTAAATGGGATCTAGCCGCTGAATCGTGGCGAGGGCCTGGGGTTGATTGGCAGTGACCAGCGCGCCTGTCGTCACCGCGGAGCGACCGATGCGACCCGTGATCGGCGCCGCCACGTCCGTGTATTGCAGGTTGATGCGAGCGGTTTGCAGTGCCGCGCGAGCCTGCTCCACCCCCGCTACCACCTGCTCGGCGCGCGCCTTCGCGTCAGCGTAGCTTTGCTCGCTGACCACGCCGTGCTTCACGAGCTCCTGGTACCGTTCGGCCTGGGCCTTGGCCGCCTCCGTGCTCGCCTCGGCGCTCGCTAGGTTGGCCCGCGCTTGGGCTTCCGCGGCTCGATACAGGCGCGCGTCGATGCGGTAGAGCACTTGGCCTTTCTTCACGATCTCGCCCTCGGTGAAGGCACGCTCGCGAATGATGCCGGAGACCTGCGGTCGCACCTCCGAGGTCTCGAACGCCGCCGTGCGGCCCGGCAGCTCCGTCCTCAGCAACACTGGCTCGGCTTGCAGGACGACCACGCCGACCTCGACCACGCGTGGAGCCGGCGGCTGCTCGTTGGCTTTGCGTTCACAGCCAGCGGTGAGCGCCAGCAGCATGACCACGTATGGAAGCCTCACGCAGGCGCCCTTCGAATCCGGTGCCATCAGTTCTCCGACGCTGATGCTATCACCGAGCCCGGTGGCAGCGGCGCGCGCGAGAGTCCGGTGACGGTCGTTACGTAGGCACCGCGAGCTTTCGTGTGCCTGATTTCGGGCCATTGAGGCACGATTGCTCGTTGCTTTCTGCGCCAGAGGACGGTCCTGGTAGCCCGCGCCGGCCGGGGCCGAACAAGCGAACAATACCCTGGCGGTGCTCGCCGGAGACGTCGCGAAGCCGGAGCCAGCAACCCATTGGTCGCCGTTGATGCGCGCGCGCGACCATTTTCGGCGAGTTGGGTTCTGGATGTCTCCGTTCCCGGAGGAGACCACCGAGCAGCGGCGGCAAGACACGCTGCGCCACGCCCAACGGC
>JAEYOT010000161.1 GCA_023411445.1 Pseudomonadota bacterium | reverse complement strand
GCGCCGGACAGCGCCGTGCGCTCCAGCGCCACCGGCCGCTCCAGGCTGCCCCCGCGCCCGAACACCTCGTCACGGTCCCCGCTCACGCTGGCGACGGGCGTGCTCACGCTGAGGAACGCGCGCGCGTCCGGCGTGCCGCTGAACGGGTTTTGCGCCAAGAGCGCGCGCTGCTCCGCGTGCCAGCTCGTGCAAACCTGCGTGCGCGTGGCCTCGCGCGAGGCTCCGAGCACCCATTCCACCACGCCGTACACCGCCAGCTTGCGCGGACGCGAGCCGGCGTTGCGGAGCCGCAAGCGGAGCAGCTTGACCGGATCGCTCGGGCTCACCCAGGCCGTGAGCTCGTGCTCGATCTCGGCTTGCTGGTGCGCGTAGATGGTGTAGCCCTGTCCGTGCCGCACCGTGAACTCGACGGCGAGGCTGGCCGGCGCCGGCGTGGCCGACCAGGCGCGGCCGTCCTCCTGATCGCGGACGTAGATGAGCTCGCCGCTGGTGTCGCCGACGGCGTCGTTGCTCCACGGGCTGAGGCGCTCACGCTGGCTGTTGCCGCACCACGTAAAGCCCAAGCCCGCCTCCGACACTACGCTGCCGAAGTGGGGATTGGAGAGCACGTTGCACCACGGCGCGGGCGTGCGCTGACCGGGCTTGACCGTGAGCACGTACTCACGACCATCATGGCTGAAGCCGCCGAGCCCGTTGTAGCAGCGCAGGTCGCGCAGCGGCGGCGGCGACACCGCCCGCGTCGCTGTCCGCGCCGCGGTGGCGACCAGCTTGGGCGGATGGTTGCCGGCGGCGGCTGCCTTGCGCAGCTGCTGAGACAGCGAGCCGGCCGAGGCGCGCAGCACCACGCGCGACGCGCGCAAAAGCAGCTGTCGCTCCTCCGGCGAGAGCTGGGCGGCGCGCCGCAAAAACACGCCGCCGGACTGGTTCTCGTGCCCCTGCGCGGGGCTCGCGCGGATCAAGTCCTGGAGCGCGTCTTGTAGCGGCGTCAGGTAGCCTTCGGGCTCCTCGTTCAGCAGCACCAGATCGCACGAGACGCCGTTCAGCCGCCAAAACTCTTGGGCCAAGAGCAGCTCGCTACAAAGCTCGCCAAACTCCGGGTGATCGATGCGAAGCAGCAAGATCGGCAGGTCACCGGAGATGCCTTGCGCCCAGAGCGCGTGCCGACCGCGCGTGAGCGGCTGCACGGCTTCGGTCGTGTCGCGCAGCGCGGCGGGCGCGTAGATCAGGCAAGAGAGCAGGCGCTGGAAGCGGTGCGAGCGCGCCGCGGTGATGCCCAGGTGCTTCAGCTCCACCCGCGCGTCGGCCCAAGCCAGCTCGAAGGCGCGCGCGCTGGTGTGCGGTGTGTTCACCAAGTCGAGCAGCTCCAGCGCTGCTTCTCGCGAGCTTGCCAGCGCGGTGGTCAAGACCAGGCGAGCGCGCTGCCCGGGCTCGAGCTTCACGGCGCGGCGCAGCGACAAGCCAGGATCCAGCACGCAGCCGGCGCTACCGGCCAGCCGCTTGTTCTCGCGCAAGGCGAGCGGGTGCTGCAGCGTGCCGCCGCGACCGAGGAAATTGACGCGAGAGGAGTCCAGCTCGGCCGGCCCGAAGCCCTCACCGTCCGGCGTGAGCACCTGCACCAGCCACGTCTCCGCTTCGTGCGCCGAGCGCGGCCTGCGGCGCACCAGGATGGCGCCCCGCTCCGGCAGCAGCTCAGTCTCCAAGAACATGCTGCTGAACGCGCGGTGGGCCACATCGGCGCCGCGCGGCGCCAGGACCGGCTCGGCGTAAGCGGTGACGTCCAGCTCGCACGCGCGCGGGCCGTGGTTGGTCAGGGTCAGGCGCCGCACCTCTGCCGGGTGCTCGGGTGACACCACCACCTCCATGACAGTCTCGATGGCGCCGTCGCGGCGCTTCAGCTCCACGCGGTCGATCGAGAAGGAGGCGTCGTAGTAGTCGGGCACCGCCGCGGTCGGCGCTTGACCGGCGGACCACAGCCGGCCAGCGCTCAAGTCGCGCACGTACAGGAAAGTACCGCTGGAGTCGAACACGGCGTCCTCGCGGAAGCGCGTGACGTCCAGCCCCTTCCAGGTGATGACGCCGGTGCCCGACGCCGACACGATGCTGGACAGCTCACCGTGGCCGAGCAGGTGCAAGCGCTGCACGCCGGTGTGGCCCAGCCCCACGTGATCGGTGAGGCGCAGCTCGGGCTCGCCGAGCAGCGGGGTCGCCGCCTGCTCGGCCCGCACCGGGATCACGGCCGAGGCCTGAGGCACGCGCTCTTCCAAGAGGAGCCCGCTGGCCTTGACGCGCGCGTCGGCGAAGAAGCGGCGCTGCATCGGCCAGTTGCACAGCAGGTTGCACAGCGCCACCAGCGACATGCCCTGGTGATGCGCGAAATAAGCCTTGACCACGACGCTGCGCTTCTTCGGCGGTACGTGCGCGGGGGTGTAGTCGACCGACTCGTAGAAGCCGTACTGGCCGTCCAGCCCCTCTTTCTGCAGCGCCTCCACGTTCTCCAGCGCCCAATCGGGCCGGAGCAGCGCGGACAGCACCGTCGCGTAGGGCGCGACCACATGGTCCTCCGCGAGCCCGCTCTTCAAGCCGAGGCCCGGCACGCCGAACGCTCGGTACTGATACGTCATGCCCAGATCCATGACGTTGTACGCCGCCTCCGAGATGCCCCAAGGCGTGCCGCGCTCACTGGCGTAGGCGCGCTGGCGTCCGACGGCGGAGCTACATGTCTCCCACAAAAGCGTGTCGCGCTGCGCGCCGGTCACGAGCAGCGGCATCAAGTACTCGAACATCGAGCCGCTCCACGAGAGCAGCACCTTCCCGGCGCCCGTGCGGGTGCGCGGCCGTGCCAGCTTCCACCAGTGGTCGAGCGGGGCGTCGCCCTTCGAGATCGCCACCAGGCTGGCCAGGCGCGCCTCGGAGGCGAGCAAGTCGTAGTGCGAGCCGTCCAGGCGCGCGCTGCTCACGTTGTAGCCAATGGCGAACAGCGAGCGCTCGGTGTCGAACAGGAAGCGGAAGTCCATGCCGTTCGCCAGCTCCACCGCGTCCTCCGCGACCTCGGCGGCGCGCTGGAGCAGCGCCTCGCAGGCCGCGTGGGTCGAGAGCAGACGAGCGCCCAGCTCCTTCAAGAAGCTCACGCACGCGAAGGCTTCACTGCCGGTCCGCTCGCTCAAGCGCTGCTCGAGGCCCGGGAGCTCCGCCAGGCACACGCTGGCGGCCGCGGCCAGCTGCTGCGGTGAGCTCGCGCGGCCGAGCCGTGCGAGCATGTCGTGATAAAGGTCGTGCGCCTCTCCCTGCTCCAAGAGCGGCGGAGCCGAGGCGATCCACTCCAAGCACGGTGCCAGCTCGCTCGCCTGCGCCCGCGCCGTGGCTACCACGCGGGCGGCCTGCTCGACCCAGTAGCGCACGTCGCCTCCCGCCCGCTCCACCCAGCTGGCTCGCGTCAGCTGCTCGAGCGCTTCATTCAGCCTCGCGAAGGTCGTGAGCGCCGGTAGCGTGCCGGAGGAGAGCTCTCCGCTGGCGCTGCTGAGCCGCTCGGAAAGGTCACTCAGCTCACCCGGCAAGCCGAGCCGGATCCGGCTGGCCGCTTGCTCTTGCAGCAGCGCGGCGCCGGCCAGCTCGAGCGCGTCACGCGCGGCTTCGAGGATTGGCGCATCCAAGAGCGGCGCGCGACCGAGCTCCAGGCTGGCTTCACGCAGCGTCCAGAGGTACGCCGCCAAGTTGCCGCTATCGACCGTCGACACGTACTGCGGCTCGAGCGGTTGCAGGTTGGTCGTGTCGTACCAGTTGAGCACGTGACCGTTGCGGCGCTCCATGATCGAGAGCGTCGTGAGCGTTTGCTCCAGCCGCTGGAGCGCCTCGCGCGCGGTGATGAACCCCAGGTCGCGCGCCGAGACGACGCTCAGCAGGTACAGCCCAATGTTCGTTGGGGAGGTGCGATGCGCGACGACGCCGCGCGGATCTTCCTGGTAGTTGTCCGGAGGCAGCCAGTTGTCTTTGGCGGTGACGAAGGTGTCGAAAAAACGCCAGGTCTTGCGCGCGATCAGCCGGAAGCGCCGCCGCCCTGCCTCGGACAGGTGCTCATCCGGCGCTGGCTCCAGCAGCGGCCGACCGAGCCAGGAGACGAACGCCGGCGCCAGCAACCACAAACCGAGCAGCGGCGCCGCGAACGGCAAAGCCGAAGGCGAAAGCGCGATCACTGCCACTAAGCCGAGGCCGGCCAGCCAAGCGCTGCCCGCGAACCGCCGCGAGACGCGCAGGCCACCTTTACGGTGACGGCGCGCCGCCTGGCTCATCGTCGTCCACTCCAGCATGTGCCGGCGCGAGACGAACATGCGGTACAGCGTGCGCAAGATGCCGTCGAGCGACAGCAGCGCCTGATCGAAGAGCAGCACCACGCCGAGCGCCAATTGCTGGGCGTTCTTGCTCAGCTCACCGCCGAGCGCGCCGAGCTGCATGGCCGGTTTGTCGGCCGTGACCCGCACCAGGCCGAACACCTGGCGCACGACCAGCGGCCCCAAGAACACCGCCGCCAGCAGGATCAGCGCCCAAGCCGCCAAGCGCTCGGAAGTGAACCAGCTGAGCGCGAGCAGCGCGACCAGCGCCGGCGGCACCAGGCTGCGCCGCAAGTTGTCGAGCAGCTTCCAGTAGTCCAGCGCGCGCAGATCGCTCACGCGCGAGCCGCCGCCGCGCACGGGCACGCGCGGCATGAGCCACGGCAAGAGCTGCCAATCACCTCGCAGCCAGCGGTGCTGACGACTGGCCACCACCTCGTAGGTCGCGGGTTGCTCGTCCAGCACCTCGATGTCGGTCGCCAGCGCCGCGCGGGCGAAGTTACCTTCGAACAGGTCGTGGCTCAGCAGTCGGTTGTCGGGGACACGGCCGTGGAGCGCCGCCTGGAATGCGTCCACGTCGTAGATGCCCTTACCGACGAACGAGCCCTCACCGAACAAGTCCTGGTACACGTCCGAGACGGCGGTGGTGTACGGATCGATGCCGGGCGGACCAGCGAACACGCGCGCGAAGCGCGAGCGACGCGAGCTCAACGGCAGCGTCCCGACCCGAGGCTGGATGATGCCGTAGCCGCGCACCACGCGCTGCCGCGTCGGATCCAGCACGGGGCGGTTCTGCGGGTGAGCCATCGCGCCGACCAGCTTGCGCGCCACCTCGCGCGGCAGCTCCGTGTCGGAGTCCAGCGTGATCACGTACTTGATGCTGCGGAGCAGCGCGCTCGGCGCGGTGTTCACGATGAAGCTGGTGTCGTCGGCGCCGCGCAGCAGGCGATTGAGCTCCTCCAGCTTGCCCCGCTTGCGCTCCCAGCCCATGTAGCGACCCTCGACGGGGTTGTGCAGGCGCCGTCGGTGCAGCAAGAAGTAGCGCGCCTCGCCTGCGCCGTAGCGTTCATTCAGCTCGGCGATGCCTCGGCGCGCCGCGTCCAGAAGCTCCTGATCCCCGTCGGCCTCGGCCGCCTGCGCGTCCACGAAGTCCGTGACCAGCGCGAAATACAGGTTCGGCTCGGGGTTCGCCAGTGAGCGCACCTCCAAGTCCTCGAGCAGCTGCGCGATCGCGGCCTTGCTCTCCAACAGCGTAGGCACCACCACCAACGTTCGGTGCTGCTCGGGGATACCGCGCTCGAACGCCAGCTTGGGTAGCAGCCGCGGCGGCAGCAGGAAGACGACCAACGTGCTGACGAGCGAGAGCGCTAGCTCGCTCGCTGGCAACGCCACCAGCAGCAGCAAGCCGAGCACGATCCAGCGATCGCCGAACGCGGACTGCAAGGGCTCGAGCGAGAGCCAGGTGAATAGCCCGGTCAGCGCCAGCAACCCGAACAGGTAGAACACGGATGGGTAGGCCAGCACCGGCCGGAGCAGGCGCTCGCTCAGCTTGGGTCGGTAGCCGATCTCGCGCTCCAAGCGGGCCCGCCCGCTGTCCAGCAGGTAGTAGCCGATGTGACGCTCGGCCAACGTCGATTCGTCGCGCTCGGCCGCAGCGCGCGCAAGCTCGATCGCGCGCTCGGCGATGCCGCACTCGTCCACCCGGCTGCGGCGCGCCAGCTGCTCCACGGCGTGGCGACAGCGATCGCGCGACGCCTTGTCCATCTCCGGATAGGCGCCGGACGGATCGCGGCGCAGCTCGGCGTCCACGTCGCTCACCAGCTCGAAGAAGCGCGTCCAGTCCAGCGCGGCGATCGCGCGCATGCTGGTGATGGAGTTGCCGACGGACACCTGATCGGCCGCCTGGCGCAGGTGCTCGCGGCGCGTCAGCTCGTCCGCGGTGGTGCCCATGGCGCTACAGCGCGCGTGAATCCAATCCATCACGCGGGCCAGCGGGTGGTCGTGCTCCCGCAAACGCTTGAGCAGCTGCACCAAGAAGCCCGCGGTGATCTGTTCACCGAGCCGCTCCACTTCCATGAGCGCCAGCTCCAAGCGAGCGGGCGTTTGGCCCTCGACGATCAAGCGGTCGGCCCACTGATCACCGAGCTCGCGATCTTTGGCGCGCGCCTCCGAGACGGCTAGCGCGCCGACGAGCAGCGTGAGGCCGAGGCGCAGCATGATCGGCACCGCCCACAGCTCGCCGATCGTCAGGCGTGACACGCTCTGGTACGCACGCACGTAGTCGGCGAGGCTCGCCAAGTCCACGCGCGCGTCCGTGTGGCGCAGGTAGTCCAGGCACAGGCCGTACACGCGCGGATAGCCGCGCATGGTGCCGCTCACGATGCGGGGTAGCTCGACCAGGTACCCCCAGGGCAAATCCTCCTGAATCTCGCGGATCTGCTCGTCAACGACGTGCGAGTTGTCCAGCAGCCACTCTTCGGCTGGGCTGGGGTCACGCTTGCTCTGCGCGTCGCGCGACAGTATCTCGTAGGCGGCGCGGATCTGGCCGCGCGCTTCGGCGAAGCGCTTGCGCAGGGGGCCAGGCGTGCTGCGCCGCGATGGCTCGCCGTGGGCGCGGGCGATCTCCATGGCGTGAGCGGCCAAGTGCTCCGACGCGTACAGCTCGCCTCGCAGCGCGCTGACGGCGTCCCACGCCGTGACGTTGGACAAACCAGGGCATACGGCGCGCAGCGAGTCGCCGTGAGGCTCGCTCAACCTTTGCATGGCCGTTACAGCCGAATGCGGATGCCAGACTCAGCTAGGTCGTTGGCGGCTTCAGCGCCCATGCCGGCTGCGATGACGCTCGAGGCGGTCTTGTGCAGCCACGAGCCGTCCGTCAGCTTCCACTCTGACGGCTCACGTGCGCAGCATGCGAAGTCGTCCTGCGTGTGCACGCGGCAAGCGTCGTGAGCCCCGCACACCGGACACGGTCGCGCGCTATTCACCAGTCTCCACTCGTTATCGATGGCATGAGAAAGCACCGCTCGCGTCATGATGAGCCTCGCGTTGCCTGGCGGGCGGGCGCCCATTCGGGTGGGCGCCGCGCTCTAGCCGGGCGGAAAGGGTTGGTGCGTCTCGCTTTGCAGAGGTCGTGCCAGGTCGTACTCCTGCGAAAATCCCGGCGAATGACCGGGCCGACCGTCCGGAGCAGTCGCTTTATGCCACTCGTGTGCCGCTCAGCCTCGCGCCGAGTGACGCGCCTCGCCCCGCTCAGCCGTGAACGCGATTTCTGCCCGCGTCTTTGGCGGCGTAGAGCGCGCGATCCGCGCGCTGGAGCAGCGCCTCGAACGGCTCGTCATCGCGCAGCTCGGCGACGCCGATGCTGATCGTGATCTTGATCGGCACCCGCTCGCCCGGCTCCCGCCCCTCGCCCGCTTGGACCTCGCTCGCCGCCACCGCGGCGCGGATGCGCTCCGCGACCACCAGCGCGCCGGCGAGATCCGTATCCGGCAGCAGCACGCCGAACTCTTCGCCACCCAGCCGCCCCAGCACGTCGCTCTTGCGGAGCGCGCCGGTCGCGCTCTGCGCGATGCCGCTAAGGACGTGATCGCCGGCGACGTGACCGAACTTGTCGTTGACGTTG
>JAEYOT010000118.1 GCA_023411445.1 Pseudomonadota bacterium | reverse complement strand
CGCTGGAGCTGCGCTCGCCGCGCGCGGGGCTCGAGCGCGTGCTGCCCGCGGAGCTGGTGCCCTCCGGGGCGCGCGTGGCCTACAGCGGAGGCACCGTGATCATCGCCTACGCAGCGGGCGCGCGGCTGCAGACCAGCGCGCTGGTTTGCCGCGACGGTAAGCTCGCGCCGCTCTAGCTCGTGGTCGACGAGCGGGCGCGCTCCGCGCGGAGGCGTTCCATCACCTCGGTGGGGTCGGCGCCCGCTTGAGCCTGTCCAGTGTCTACCCCGCTCAGAATGCGCTGCACGATGGCTTGGTGCTCGGCCGAGCGCAGCACGGACAAGCCTGCGGGATCACCCACGGGTCGCTCGTAGCGGTCGCGCACGGCAGCGAAGCGGCGCGTCGCGTGGTCCAAGGTCGCGCGGCTCAGCTTGCCCGCCTCGACGGCTTCGACCACCGCGTCGATCGCCTTGTGAGCGAGCGACGCCGTGTGGCAGCACAAGAAATGGTCCACGCCGGCTTTCAAGCCGAGCAGCACCGCGTCCTTCACGCCGTAGTTGTCGGCGATGGCCTTCATTTCCACGTCGTCCGTCACCACCAAGCCGTCGTAGCCGAGCTGCTCGCGCAGGATACCGGTCAGGACGCCGCGGCTCATGGTGGCGGGATGCTGCGCGTCCACTGCCTCGAAGATGACGTGAGCGGTCATGAAGCTGGCGATGCCCGCCTGTGCGGCGGCTCGAAACGGGGCGAGCTCCACCTGCTCCAAGCGCTCCCGCACGTGAGGCAGCTTGGGTAGCTCCAGATGAGAATCCTGGCTGGTGTCGCCGTGACCGGGGAAGTGCTTGCCACAAGCGGCCACGCCGGCCTCCTGCAAGCCGGCGGCGAGCGCGAGGCCCAGCGCGGTGACCAGCTCCGGCGTGCGGCCGAAGGAGCGCGCCGCGATGACTGGGTTCTGCGGGTTCGTGTCGATGTCCAGCACCGGGGCGTAGTTCATGTCGAAGCCGACCGCGCGCAGCTCACGCCCGATCACCTTGCCGAGCTCTTTGGCGAGCACGGCGCTCGCGGTCGCGCCGACCGCGCGCATCGGCGGGATCTCGGTGAAGCCCTGGCGTAGCCGCGCGACTTGCCCGCCCTCTTGATCGACGGCGAGCAGCAGCGGCCGCGCCGCGCTCGACTTGAGCGAGCGGTTGAGCTCCAGTACCTCGGCCGGCGTGCCCACGTTTCGCGCGAAGAGGACCACGCCGCCGACGCCGCGGGCCAGCAAGCCCTTCAAGTCTTGCGTGACCGATTGTCCGTGAAACCCTACGGTAAACAGGCTCGCGGCTTGCTTTTCCAGGTCGGTCATGGCTTCAGGCTCAAGCTAGCTCACCAGGGCTTGAACACGAACAGCGCGCCGAGCGCGACGAAGCCGAAGCCCACGAGGTGATTCCACTTCACGGCTTCGCCCAAGTAAAACACGCTGAAGGCGACGAAGACGCCGAGCGTGATCACCTCCTGCATCGTCTTGAGCTGCGCCGTGGCGAGCCCTGCCTTGGCGCCCAGGCGGTTGGCTGGAACCTGGAAGCAATACTCGAAGAACGCGATGCCCCAGCTGGCCAGCACCACGATCCACAAGGGGGATGCCTGGTGCCCCTTCAGGTGGCCGTACCAAGCGAAGGTCATGAACACGTTGGAGATGACGAGAAGCAAGATGGTGGCGAGGGTCATCGGGGAAGATTTTCGCGAGTGGCGTTGAAGCCCTCGCGGTAGCTGGGATACTTTAAGCGCACGCCGAGCCGCGCCAGCGCGCGTGAGCCGTCGATGCGGCGGTTTCGGCGGAGAGTTTCATGAACTTCGGCGAGCGGCGCCGACGGCGGCAGCGGTAGCCCAAGCTCGGCGCACAGCCAAGCCACCATTTCGCGCTGTGGACACGGCGCGCTGTCGCCCACCACGAACGTCTCGCCCGGCGTGGCGTCGCTGGCGAGCAGCATGGTCGCCAGATCTTCCACGTGGATGCGCGAGGCGTAGCGACTGCCATCGCCGGACAGACGGAAGTCACCCCGCGCCAGGCGCACGTGCACGCCGCGCTCCGGTCCGTAGATGCCGGGCGCACGCAGTACTGCGGCGCGCACGGCTCGGTAGGCGCGCTCCGCAGCCAGCACGGCGGCGTACTTCGGCGACGGCTCGGGCGGCAGCTCCGTTGTGTCGTCCACCAAGCCTTCCACGGACTCGTACACGCCGGTCGTGGAGAGGTAGGTTACGGCTCTGGCTGTGGTGAGCAGCGGAGCCAGCGCGGCGTCCGTCGAGCCGTCGGGCGGAAACGTGATCACCACGTGCGTGCTCGGGCCGACGTGTTGCGCCGCTACCGCCGTTGCCGGCGAGGTGCTGGACGGAATGCCCAGCGCTTGCAGCGCGCCTGCGCTCGCTCCGCTGCGCACGACGCCCAGCACGGAGCTGCCGCGAGCGAGCGCCGCCAGGCACACTCGCTTACCGGTGTAGCCAGCACCGAACACGACCACGTCGAGGCTCACGGCGCCGAGCGTAGCCTGAGCCGGGCGACCCGGCTCAAGACGCTTCGTCGAGCGCCGAGCTCAAGGCGCGCGACAGCTTGAGCCGCACGCTCCGCTCGAGCGCCTTGGCGCGTAGCTCCGAGCCATCCCAGCGAGCCTCGCACACGAACGACCAGTCCCACGAACCTGTCGGCCGCGTGGACACGCACAGCGCCGTGCCCGCCTTGCCGGCGTCGAGGCGGTACTCAGTGCCGTCGAGCGTGGCCTCCGCAACCGGCGTGCTGTCGTAGTTCACGGCGCCGTCGTTACTGTTCATGTGTTCAGTATAGCCGAGGCGCCCGCACGTCGGCAAGCGCCCCCTCACGGGGTGAGCATCAGCGTGCCGAACTGCGATGTGTTCAGGTAGTTCTGCGCGGTGCCGAACAGCATGATCTGGCCATTACGGTTGCCGCCGTCGGTGTCGTCGTTCAGGGCCACATCAAAGCCGATCGTCTTGCCGGATGGGAAGCTGGCGTTGTTGAGCGCGGACCACGGCACGGTCACGATCAGCTTGTAACCCGCGGCGTCCGTGGTGCGGGTCACGCTCACCGCCGCCGTGTTCAAGTTGGTGCCAATGCCGATCACGTTGTTACCCGCGTGGCGTGCGACGTTGATCTGAAAATCGTCGGCCTGGTAGTAGGTCGTCTTGCCGTTGTTGAGATCCAGGTAGATCTCGACTCCGTCGTCTTCCCAGTTGTCAGCAGAGTCATCCCAGGGGGTGGGATCGAGGATGTCGAACGTCAAGCTCAGGCTGGTGTTGCTCCAGCTCACGAACACTTGTCCGCGCGCGGTGCCGCCCGGCAGCACGTAGCGGTTGAGCGCGTAGGCGCAGTTGGTCGCATTACAGCCGTTGGCGCGGCACGTGCCGTTCGAGTTGCACACATTGCCGCTCGCGCAGTCGTCCACGTCCCCGCACATCATGCCGGTGGCGCACTTGGCCGCGCAGGCGCCGCCGCAGTCCACGTCCGTCTCGTTCGCGTCCTTCTTGCTGTTTTGACAGGGGTCGCCTGGCGCGCCGCCTGCTCCGCCGGCGCCAGCCTTGCCTCCAGCGCCGGCCATGCCGCCCGCGCCGCCTCCGCCGCTGCCTGCTTCGCCAGCAGTGCCGCCC
>JAEYOT010000086.1 GCA_023411445.1 Pseudomonadota bacterium | reverse complement strand
GCTCCACTGCGCGCTCGGGCGGCAGCGCCGCGAGCCCTTGCTTGACGAGCGCGCGCGCCGTCTCCTGCGCGATGTTGCCGGCCAAGATCGGCAGCTTGGCGCTGAACGCCGCCTCTAGCACTGGCCTGTACTCCGCGAACGGCGGCCAGCTCGTCGCTTGCCAATTCAAGGCGGCGCCGAAGCCGGCGGCCGTCGCACCTGAGCTCTGCAGGTAGCGATCCACGTCGGGCTGTTGAGCGAGCTCCAGCATCTCCAGCACCACCGCCGGTCGGCGCCCGGCGAGGATCATGCCGCGCAGCAGCCGTGCTTGGAGCACGTGGTGATCGGGGTTGTCGTGCTTCTCGCCGAGCAGCACGAAGCGCGCGCCGGACAGGCGCTCCACCAAGCGCCGCTCGGGCACGAAGGCGCGCGCGTGGGCGTCCCACACCTTGCCGACCAGCGGGTGTGCGCGATCGAGCTCGCTAATCCAAGCGGGCGCCGCGGGAGCCTCTGCCGCTACTGGCTGACTGGGAGCAGGCGCTTGGGGCGACGAGGGCGCGCCGCAAGCGAGGGCGAGCGAACACAAGCTCAGCAGAAGCGCCTTCACGGCATGACGCATATCACGGCTCGGCCGAGGCAACTTGGAGGCTCGACGCGGCTCAGGAGCGCGTGTAGGACTCGGCGCGTGAAGTCCTCGCTCATCACGCTGGCAGCGCTCCTCTGGCTCGGTTGCTCGACGTCCACGCCGCCTGCTGAGCAGCCGTCGCCCCCGCCCGCGCCGACCGATCCGGCGAGCGAGAGCCCGGCACCCGTGAGCGGCGGCGGCCCCGCCACCGAGCCGCAGAAGATGTGCGGCGGCATCGCTGGCATCCAATGCCCACCGAACCAGTACTGTGCCTATGCCGCCGAGGCGCGCTGCGGCGCGGGGGACATGTCCGGCACCTGCGCGCCGATCCCAGATGCCTGCACGCTGCAGCTGGACGAAGTGTGCGGCTGCGACGACAAGACTTACGGCAACGCCTGCGCCGCCGCGCAAGCCGGTGTGTCGGTCGCCATGAAGGGGCCGTGCGCGCCGCGCCCCGAGAGCGCGAGCCTAGCCGAGGGCGCGCTGTGCGGCACCCGCGGCGTGCCCGGCGAGTGCGCGCCGGACCTGTACTGCGCGTTCAAGACGCAGTGCGGAGCCACGGACGCGGGGGGCACTTGCACCAAGCGCCCCACCATGTGCACCAAGATCTACAAGCCCGTCTGCGGTTGCGACGGGAAGACGCACGGCAACGCCTGCACCGCAGCCGCTGCCGGCGTCAGCGTCGCCCACGAGGGTGAGTGCAAGCCGTAGTCAGCCTACCTGGCGCGCGTTCTCGCTGCTGAGCGCGGCGCCCTCTTTCATCAAGCTGGCGATAGCGCCGTACGCGGCGGCCCACGCGGCCTCTGCCTCCGGCGTCCACTGCTCTTGGCAGACCTCGGCCAACGTGCGCAAGAGCACATCGCCAACCCAGCCGTACATCTCGTCCGTCACGCCGTAGTCCACGTGCTTGGCGCCGAGGCCGTGCAGCGTGCTGGTGAGCCAAGGCGCGTCTTCCAAATGATCCATCACCGCCACCAGCGCTTCGGTCAGCATGCCCTCTTGGCGCTGGCGTCGGCCCTCGGGGAACATGGCGACGGTCTGCGGGTAGCGCTCGAACAAGATCTCGTAGAAGCGATGGGTCAGGTTGGGCGATCGCTCCACGACCAGGTTGAACGACTCACGTAGCAGCTTCACGTCCAGGCTCATGCTCTCTCCTCCGAAGGCGTCGAGTCGACGCGGGACCTCGGCCAGTGCAGCCGCCATGCCAGCCTGAGGGGCGCGCTGCACCGCGGCTTTTCGCCCGCATTTCTCGCGTGTGCACCGGCGTTCGGAGAGTGTGCGCGGAGTGTGCGCTGCGCGTGCGCGCACACCGCCGGAACGCAGCCGCGGACGCCGGCGAAACAGCCCGGAATCAGCTATGGTCTAGCCGTGACGTCGCCGAAACGCTCGGAGCGGCAGCGCTTGCTGGAGGAGAGCTACGAGCTCGCGCTGCTGCGCGATCCGGATTTCCCCCGCCTGTTTTACGACATCCTGTTTCGCGAGCACCCTTCCACCCGCGCGCTGTTCAAGAGCAACTCGCTGAACGCCCAGCGCACCATGCTGAGCAAGACGCTGGTCGCCGCCATCGATCACTTGGAGGACGACGCCTGGCTGAGCGAGCACCTCACGCCGCTCGGTAAGGATCACGTCGGCTACGGAGTCACACCCGAGATGTACGACTGGGTTGGCAGCGCGCTCACGACCTCGCTCGCGGAGATTTGCGACGAGGAGTGGACAATAGCGCACGAACAGGCGTGGAAAGAAGCCTACGCACGCCTGGCGGCGATCATGCGCCGCGGAGAGCGCTGAGCCTCACGGCTCGAGGCCGACCTTCTTCATCAAGCGGTACAGCACGTAGCGGTTGCGCAGGCCGAGCAGCCGCGCCGCGCGGGTGACGTTACCGCGCGCGCTGGTGAGCGCTTGCTCGATCGCCGCGCGGTCCGGCTCCGGCGTCGACAGGTCGAGATCGGGCGCGACCTCGCGCAAGAACTCCGGCGTGGCGGCGATGAAGTCGTCCGGGCTGGTCGAGATGGCGATCCAAAGCAGCCGCGTCAGCTCGCGCACGTGCGTAGTGAAGCGATGCCTGAGCAGCCACTCCACGAGCTCCGGCTCGACGCGCGGCTCCGCGATGCGCCCATGCCGCCGCTCGAAGAAGCGCTCCACGAGCGCCTTCGCTGGACTCGCAGAGGTTGAGCAGCAAACGGCGGATCAAGAGCGGTAGATCTTCGCGGCGCTCGTTCAAGCCGGGCAGCTGCACGCGCAGCGCGAAGCGCGCCGCGAAGTCGTGCTTCAAGGCGGAGGGCGCGCGGTTGGTCGCCGCGATCAAGCGAAAGTCGCTGCGGCGCTGGATCGGCTCGCCCAGGCGCTGGTAGTCACCTTGATCCATCACGCGGAGCAGGTGCGCCTGCGCGGTGTGCGATAGCTCCCCGATCTCGTCGAGGAAGAGGGTGGAGCCGTCCGCCTCGCCCAAAAGGCCCGGGCGCTCGGCCATGCCGGGGTTGGGATAGTTCTTGGCGTTGCCGAACAGCTCCGCGTCCACCAGCGTCTCCGGCAGCGTAGCGGCGCTGCGGCTCACCATCGCACGGCGCGCGCGAGGGGAGCTGTGGTGGATGGCTCGCGCCGACAGCTCCTTGCCGGAGCCGCTCTCGCCGAGCAAGAGCACGTGCTCGCGCGAGCGCCCGGCGAACGCCAGCGCGTCGCGCAGGCGCCACAGCGCGCTGCTCTCGCCGACGAAGCCGTGCGGGTCGGCTTCACCGAAGGCGAAGCTCGCGTCAGCGTGCTTGACCGGCTCGAGCTGGCGCGGTCGCTTGATCACGAGCAGCACCATGGCGTTGCGCAGCGTGATCGCATCGCCCGGCTTCACGATCGCGCTCGTGACCGGCGTGCCGTTGACGCTGAGCGGGCAACGCCCCACGGACTCCACGCGCGCTGCTCGGCTCCCACCTCGCTGAAGCGCAGCTGCTGCCGCGAGAGCCGCGACGCCTCCAACCAGCCGCAGGCGGACGCGCCGCTGCGCGTGGGGGCAAAGACCAGTCGGCGCTCGCCCGGCTCCGGCTCGCCGCGGCCCAGGAGCGCGCCG
>JAEYOT010000083.1 GCA_023411445.1 Pseudomonadota bacterium | reverse complement strand
GGGATGGTGGGCTGCGCAAAGCGTCGCTCCGCCTCGAGCGCCGCTTCGGGGATCTTGCCGATCACGGTCGGCTCGTCGTGCACGGACCAATCGGCACGCCTCGAGGCGATGCGCGTCACCTCGTCCTGCGGCTCATCCGGCAGCGAGAGCGCTTCGAGCGACTCGAGCCGCACCTCTTCGCGCTGAGGCTCGTCAGTGGCGTCGACCAGGATACCGGCGCCGCAGTGCTTGCAGGTGACGCGCACCTTCTTGCCCCGAACTTTGGCGTCCGGAACCGAGTACTGCGCGGGACAGGAGGTACAGGCGACGATCACTACCGCCAGTATTTCACGGATAGCGGCGGCAGAGAACAAACTTGGGTGCTGGGAAAGGCGCGGGCGCTAGCGCTCGACGAAGGCGCGCTCGATGGCGTAATCGCCGGGCTCGTGGCTGGAGCCCTCCGAGAAGCCGCGCGCCCGGAGCTCGCCCACCAGCTCGTCCAGCATGCTGGGGTTCCCGCAGATCATCACGCGGTCTTGCTCCGGGTCCAGGTCGGGCAGACCCAGGTCCCTGCACAATTTGCCGCTCCGTAGCAGATCCGTCAGACGCCCCTGGTTCTCGAACGCCTCACGGGTCACGGTCGGGTAGTAGCGGAGCTTTTCACGGACGGCCTCGCCGATGTACTCGTGCTGGGGCAGCTCGTGCTTGATGTAGTCGGCGTAGCCCAGCTCGTCGGCTTGGCGGACCCCGTGCGCCAGCACCACCTGCTCGTAGCCCTCGTATGTTTCCGGGTCCCGGATCATGCTCATGAAGGGCGCCAGACCCGTGCCGGTGCTGAGCAGGTACAGGCGCTTGCCCGGCCGCAGGGTGCTGAGCACCAGGGTGCCGGTGGGCTTGGTGCCGACCAGGATCTCATCGCCTGGCTTCAGGTGCTGCAGGCGCGACGTGAGCGGTCCGTTCGGTACCTTGATGCTGTAAAACTCGAGGTGCTCCTCGTAGTTCGGGCTCACCACGCTGTAGGCGCGCAAAAGCGGCCGACCTTCGACCTCCAGGCCGATCATCAAGAAGTGGCCATTCTTGAAGCGGAGGCCACGGTTGCGCGTGGTGGTGAAGCTGAAAAGCGACTCGTTCCAGTGGTGAACGCTGAGGACTGTTTCGCGGTTGGTCGTGCCCACGCGGCTGCTCTAGCGCCGTGACATCGTTCGGTAAAAGGGGTAATTCAGGAGATATTAATCGGTAACACCGATATGCGCTACACCCTGAGGCAGCTCGAAGTCTTCACCGCCATCGCTCGGGTCGAGAGCGTGAGCCGCGCCGCCAAGGCGCTGGCGATGTCACAGTCTGCCGTGAGCGGCGCGCTTCTGGACCTGGAGCGGCAGTTCGATGTTCGCCTGTTCGAGCGCATCGGCAAGCGCCTGGCGCTGAGCGAGATGGGGCGAGCTTTGTGGCCGCAGGCCGAAGCCCTCTGCGAGCAGGCGCGCGGGCTGGAGCTGAACCTCGCCCGGCAGAGCTCTCAAGAGCTGCGCATCGGCGCGACGCTCAGCATCGGCAACCACGTGTGCCCGCCGCTGATCGCGCGCTTCATGCACGAGCACGCCAGCGCGCGCGTTTCGCTGCTCATCGCCAACACACAAGAGGTGACGCGGCGAGTGAAGAGCTTCGAGATCGACCTCGGTCTCGTGGAAGGCGAGCTGTCCGATCCTGAGTTGTCCGTCACGCGCTGGCGCGACGACGAGCTGGTGGTGTTCTGCTCGCCACGTCACCCCCTGGCCAAGAAGCGCAGCCTGTCCGACCGAGACTTATTGAGTTGCGACTGGATCGTGCGCGAAAAAGGCTCCGGCACGCGCCAGGCCTTCGAGCATGCCCTCCACGGCCTGCTGCCGGAGCTGCACATCGCGCTGGAGCTCACGCAGATCGAAGCCATCAAGGGCGCCGTGCAAGCCGGCCTCGGTCTCGGCTGCCTCTCACGCATCGCGCTCGAAGACGCCTTCCGTCTGCGCACCTTGGTGCCGTGCCGCGTGCCCCAGCGCGACTTCCGACGCTCGTTCTTCTTCGTGCTCCACCGGCGCAAGTTCAAGACGCCAGCGCTGTCGCGCTGGCTCGAGCTGTGCGCGAAAGGGTGACTGCAGGGCCGGTTCGCCGAAGCTGAACGAGCGGAGCCGCTTGCGCCGGACGGTCTTGGCGCGCACATTCCCGGGCGTGAGCCAGGTAGGCCGAGCTCTGATCGTGATCGGAATCCTACTCGCCGTCGTGGGCGCGGGCTTGTTGCTGGGCGGTAAGCTTGGCCTGGGCCGCTTGCCGGGCGACATCGCGATCGAGCGCAAAGGCTTCAGCTTTCATTTCCCCATCGTGAGCAGCATCGTGATTTCACTGCTGCTCACGCTCGTGCTCAACTTGCTTTTGCGCAAGCGCTAGGGCGGCGCCGGCTTCAACGAAGACCACAGCCGAGCGCGCACCCGCTCGAGCTCCGCTGTGCGCTCGCGTAGCGCATTCGACGCCAGCGCCTCTTCCACGGCTTGCAGGGCGCGGGCCTCGTCGCCTTGAGCGAGCAGCCACTCGATCTGTGCGAGCAGGACCTCGGCACGTAGCGAGCCGTTGGGGAAGCGCCGGCGGTGCTCCTGCAGCGTTGCCTCAGCTCGCGCGGGATCGCGGAGTAACTTGCCTTCCAGGCGAGCCTGCTCGAAGAGCGCGAGCTCGGCCGTCACTCCGCTGCCGCGGGCCAGCTCGCGGTAGCAATCGAGGGCGGCCGCCGCGGTGCCGCCGCGCGCTAGCTCGGCGCAATCGCCCGCGCTGCGAGCGGGTAGGGACGGCGACGGCGGTGTGGTGGTCTCGGTGTTCGTCGCCGTGTCCGCCCCTGCAGTGGGAATGGAGCGAGCTGCAGGAGTTGCCCGAGCGGCTGGTTGCAGCGGGCGTCGCGGCGGTGCGAGCATGTTGCGTGGCTGCGACTGTGCCGCTACCGGCTGCGCAGAGGCGATGGGCGGCGCCGGCGCTGGACGAGTGGGCTCCGGCTCAGTTAGCAGCATGTTGCTGACCGCGAGCGCAGCCGCTGGGCCGCGCGCGGGCTCGGCCGTGATGCTGGCCGTAGCGGGCGCTTGGCTCGTATCCAGCGCGCGGAAGAGCGGCAACGCCGCCAGCGCTAGGGCGCAGCCGGCCAGCGCCGCCCCGCGGCGGTGCAGGCGCCGCAAGCGTCGCTCGCGCAGGTGAGTGAAGCGCGGAAGCTCGAGGGCTGGCTCGCTGCTCAGCGCCTCGCGCAGGCAGTCGCCAGCGGGTCCGCTCAGCTCTACCAGCCGCGTCGGCGCGCGCTGCTCGCTCACGAGCGTGCCTCCCGCGCGACGAAAGCTTGGAACTTCTTGCGTGCGTCGTGGAGGCGCCGGTACACCGTGGCCTCCGGGCAGCCGAAGATCTGCGCGAGCTCGGCGCCGCTTTGTCCCTCCAGCTCGTACAGCACGAAGGCCTCTCGCTCCAGCGCGGTCAAGCCGGCGAGCGCGGCGTGCAGCAGGCGCTCGGCGCAGCCCGGTTGCGGCTCGCGCAGATC
>JAEYOT010000017.1 GCA_023411445.1 Pseudomonadota bacterium | reverse complement strand
GGCACCGCGACTGGCCCGAGACCGACGAACGCGTGCGGATCTAGCGGGCGCGGTTGCCCCGGAGCGAGCCGCTCGGAGCCCAGCCACGTCCCGCTGGTCGACTGGTTGTCGATCACGCTGAGCGGGTTGAGCTGAAACGTGCAATGCAAGCTCGAGACGTTGGGGTGATGAACGACGACGTTGACGCGCGCTGGATCGCGACCGAACACGACCTGTCCGGGCGTGACCTTGCCCTGCCCGATCTCCATCAACATCAACGCCAGCGCGGGGTGCGCCAGCGGCACAGGCGACTGGCCGACCACGAACTGCGCTCGGAAGTCGAACGGCGCGGTGCCGCCGGGCGGCAACGGTTGCCCGTTGACGCTCGACGGACCGGCTCCCGCGTCCGTGAAGGTGACGTTGCCACCACCTTGGTGAGTCAGCCGCGCATGCTCTGGAGCAACCCCAGGGCCGCCCAGGCGGATGTCGCAATGCGGAGCGCTGCCCACGAGCAGCGTCGACTTGGAGAGACCGGGCACCATGGACTATTGAACCGCCGCGCTGAACTCGATGGGACCGAAGCGGACGATCGAGCCTGGAGGCACCGGAGACCACAGGCCTGGCGACAAGCGGTTGCCGTTGACGAGCGTGCCGTTGTTGCTGTTCTCGTCGCGCACGTAGAGCTGTCCGCCCTCCAGCTTGAGGGTGGCGTGCACGCCGGAGACGCGCGGCTCATTCAGCGCGATCACGCACTGCGCGGCGTCTCGCCCAGCTCGCACTTCTTGACCGGCCAGGATGGTGTACACGCCGGTCGCGCCGCTGAGCGTCGCGGAGGTACCGCCGGTGGTACCGTATGGGTTCGCGGGCGGCTGCTGGGGCGCGGGCGCGTAGGCCGGAACAGGAGCCGCGCCGTAGCCGGGCGGGGCGCCGTACGCGGGCGGAGCGGGCGGGGCACCGTAGCCTGCCACGACGGGCGCGGGACCGCCGCCGCCGCCAGTCGGCCGCTTCTTGCCGCTGCTGCGCACGATCACGACGACGAGCAGCGCCACCACGACCAAGCCGAACAGGCTGCCGAGGATGAGGAGCAGCGGCAGCGGCGCGGTGCTGCCCTTCATCTGCACGATGGTGTTGGCGGTCACGCCGCTCGCGCGGTGAGCCTTGTTGTCGTAGATGACCAGCCGCACCACGGCCTGGTCGCCGCTGCCGTGGAGGATCTTGTCCTTGTCCGGCGCTTCGAACTCCACGAACGTGTCCGTCGCGGCCAGGGCCCTGCCCTTCATGCCCATGGCGATCAGCTGCTGCTGAGTGCGCTTGGCGGTGCCGATGTCCGCGCCGGTCAGCGCGGTGGGAATGGGTTGCCCGGCGGGCAGGAAGTAAACTTCTGCGCGATCCTTGTCGCCGCCCCAGCAGAAGTCCCCGTACACCTTGAACGAGCCGCCCGGGTAGACGGCGCCGCCCTCGCGCTTGGACATCTCGTTCGTGTACTCGAGGTTCACGTCGAGCGGCCAAGCGGTTGGATCGATACCGACCGGCACGTCCTTGAACGTGTTGTCGCCGAGGATGGGCGGGTTGGTGTCTTGAAAGACGAGCTTGAAGCTCTGCGTGACGGTGGGGGCGACGCACGACACCTTCCACTTCACGATGTTCATCTTGGAGAAGCGCTGGCGCACCGTATTCACGATCGCCGCGGCGCGGCCACCCTGACCTTGCTGCATCACCGTGAAGAACCCGCCGATCTCGGTGTTGGCCAGGTTCTGCATGAACTCCAGCGAGTTCTGCTTGAACTCGTCGATGACGGTCAGCGGGTAGTACACGCTGATCACCGGCACGGGAGCCTTGGGCAGCGCCGTGTTGTCCTCCGGGAAGCGGCCCTGCGTCATGTATTGCTGCAGCTGCAGCGCACCGGCGCCGGTCGTCAGCGGGTCCGTGCCGCCGAAGCCGCTGGAGAGCACCACCATGGCCTGGTGCAGCGGCACCTTCACGTCCTCACCCACATTGCCGAGCGCTCGAAAGCTGTCGGTCGCCGCTGTCTTGATGATGGAGAGCAGCGAGCGGTTGCGGCCCGAGGAGGCGAACGTATCCGGGGTGCCGGTGATGAAGGATGTGGCTTTGGCCTTCTGGGCGGCGGGCAGCCACTTGGAGTCCTTCACGATCTGGCGATCGTTGAAGAACGTGACGTTGACGATGTCGTTCGGCCCCATGCTGGCGATGAACTGCTGGGCCACCTGCTTGGCGTCCGCGAAGCTCTTGCCCATGCGGCGATCCGCATCGATCAGGATGAGCCACGAGGTGCCCACGCCGGGCTGCTGCTGGCTCTCGCCCCAGCGAGCCAAGCTCACGAACTTGGCCGGCACGTCCGTCCCATCCACGTTGACCGTGAACAGAGCGCGCTCCGCGGGGAACGGGAACGACTGGTAGAGCGCGAATGGCTTCTCCAGGTTTTCGCTCATGCAGCTGAGCTGGGCATTGCCGGTCAAGCCGGCGCAGCCCACGGTCGCGTCGCTGACGCGCTTGCTCTGCGAGATGTCCACCACCGTCGTGAGCACGGGGTTGCCGTTCTCCTGGGCGGCGCGGGGATCCACCCGCAAGATCTTCACCTCGGGCGCGGCGAGCGCTGGCAGGGCAAACAAGCTCACGGCGCAGGCGACCAAGACTCTGAAAGCGCCCGCACAGCGCGACCGGTAGTTCTGAACGAAGGTGTTAAAGCGCGTCAGCATCTCCGAAGACTTTCGGTTGGGTCCGTGGGCGTCGAGAGCGCCCCCTCACACGTCACTAGAAATCAGATGATCTTCACGATCACGTTGAAGCCGCCGAAGCGCAGCTGATCGCCGTCCTTCAGCTCGTGCTGCTTGTTCTTCTCCAGCATGTGCTCGGAGAGAAACGTACCGTTGGTGCTACCAGGATCTTCGACTTGGAGCCGACCCGGGCGCGCCGTGGCGTGGATGATGGCGTGGCGTGATGAGGTGGTCGGATGGTCGATCTCGACGTCCAACCCCGGGGCGGCACCTTTGCGACCCACGCTGTTTTGACCCTGATAAATAGGCCAGAAAACGCCCAACTCGCTCGCCTCATAGCTGACCAGGAAACCCGCCAGCGTGCGCAAGATGGCGGCGTCCGGCGC
>JAEYOT010000016.1 GCA_023411445.1 Pseudomonadota bacterium | reverse complement strand
CGCCAGGCTCGCTCCGCCGGCATTGGCTCCGCCGGTGCCCACCGCGCTGCTACCGCCCACGGCCTTGCCGCCAACGCTCGAGCTGCCAGCAGACCCAGCCGGCCGCGTGCCGCCCGCGCTCGCGCCGCCGTTGCCAACCGAGGGCGAATCGTCGAACAGCCAGTCTTCCGTGTCCGAGCGGCCACCGCACGCCTGCACGCCCGCCACGCCGAGGGACAGCAAGCAAAGTGCGCGAAACGAGCGGAGAGACCACGTGACCGTCGCCATGCCGCCAAGGCTAGTACCTGCACGACGTGCGAACCAGCCGGCAGGCGCGTATGCTCTCGTCTCGCCCAGGCCCGGCAGCTCGAGCTCAGCGAACCCCTACATGGACGCCGACCCCACTACATCTTCCATCCAAGTCGACAGCACTCAGGTTCTCCTGGCTCTCTCGGGTCCCCAATCCAAGCTACTCAGTGAGGTGGCGCGACAAAGCGGCGCCGACGTGAGCCTGCGCGGCAACACCATCCTGGTCGCAGGCGAAGCAGAAGACGTGAAGCTGGCCGAGCGCTTCCTGCGCGACGCCGCCGAGCTGGTCGGCAAGGGCTTCGACATCAGCCCAAACGACGTGGTCAGCTCCATGCGCGGCCTGCGCGCGGACCCCGCCCGCTCGCTCACGGAGCTGCTGGACGAGACCATCATCGTCACGGCGCGCAAGCGGCCGATTCTGCCCAAGAGCCGCGCGCAGCGGCAGTACGTGGAGGCCATCCGCACCCACGACCTCATCTTCGGCATCGGCCCCGCCGGCACGGGCAAGACCTACCTGGCCATGGCGATGGCGGCGTCTTGGCTGATGCAGAAGAAGGTCAAGCGCATCATCATGGCCCGCCCCGCGGTGGAAGCCGGTGAGAAGCTCGGCTTCTTGCCGGGTGACTTGGCGGAGAAGGAGAACCCCTACCTGCGCCCGCTGTACGACGCGCTGCACGACATGCTGGAGTTCGAGCGCGTGGAGCAGCTGCGCGAGCGCGGGCAAATCGAGGTCGCCCCGCTCGCGTTCATGCGCGGCCGCACCTTGAACGACTCCTTCGTGATCCTGGACGAAGCGCAGAACGCCACCTCCGAGCAGATGCGCATGTTCCTGACGCGCCTCGGCTTCGGCTCGAAGTGCGTGGTGACCGGCGACATCACGCAGACGGACCTCCCGTCCGGAGCGCGCAGCGGCCTGCGCGAGGCACGCGAGCTGCTGTCCGGAACGGAAGGCATCGCCTTCTGCGGCTTCTCCGACGAAGACGTCGTGCGCCACCCGCTGGTTCAGAAGATCATCGTCGCTTACGAGAAGCGCGACCGCGAGACCGAGACACGCCGCGCCGCCCGCCAAGCCGAGAAGGCCGAGAAGAGCACGGACGACGTCTAGTAGTCGCTCACGCCACGCTCGGCCCGCCCGGAAACACGAAGCCCTGCTCGGCGAACAGCTGCAGCAAGAGCTCACTGCGCCCTGACACCTTCATCCGCCGGAACACCGTCGTGATCTGGTTGGCGATGGTGCGGGTGGACGTGCCGCGGCGTTGCGCGATCTCGTCGTAGCAGGCGCCCTCGATCAGGCTGCGCACGACGGCCAGCTCCGCCGGCGGCAGCGCGCTGGCCAAGCGCAGATCCGGCCGGGGCAAGGAGATGACGCGCAGGGGGACGCCGTTGTGCTCCGTGAAGGAGAGCGACGCCGTGACCTTCACCTCCGGGTGCTGGGCTGCCTTGGCCGCCAGCATCAGCAGCGGGTGCGCCCGTGACGGCCGGCAATGCATACCGAGCCCGTCCAGCGCCACGCGCGCGTTGAGCGCGATCGTGGAGGGCGCGAGCGCGAGCTCCACCGCGATGTTCTTCTGGCCCACGCCGCACAGCACCGCCTCCAAGATCTCCCGCCGGCGCCCGAGCAGCGGCGTAGCGGGCCCGACCGTGGGCGTCGTCACCAGGTAGCAGCGCGACTCCGTGAAGTACGCCTCGGCTACCTTACACAGCCCGAGCGAGAGCTCTTTCCACAAGAGCGCAAGGCTCAGCTGCACGTTGGCGCGCGCGTCCGCGCGCTCTACTTCCTCGCGCAGGAGCGAGCGCTCCTCCAGCTTGACCGGGCGAGGCACCGGCTCGAACCGAACCGCGTGAGCCGCGTCACCGCGGCGCACCGAGACCGGGGCGTAGTTGGTTGAAATAGTCACTCGTGTAACTCCTTGGGATGAGCGAATGGCCCCCGCCGTCCCCAGACGTTGCAACCGTGATGCCGAGCGCTCCGGCGGCGCTGCTACGCTCGGCCCGAGAGTCACGTGAGTAAAAATTCAAGCGCTGTTACCGCTACCTACGCGATCTCAGGCTGAGAACGGCCGGCCTCCGTGCGTTCACCCGCCGACCGGCCAAGCGCCGAAAGTGTCCACTCCGTTTGACGCCCCTGACAAGCATCTTGGTCACCGCCCCCGCCGGCCGGTGCCTGCCGCATTCCTCAAGCATTTCAAAGCCTCAGGCCCCCGCCTTTCCGCCGCTGCTGCCCTCTGTTACTTCTGGAGGGAAGCGCTCCATGAATCGTCCTTCGCAGTCCGGCGAGAGGAGCATCGAGGACATTTCAGTCGCTCGGTTGCTCAAGGAGCGGGACCTCTACGCTGGCCTGCTGGGGCTAGACCTCCGCAGCGACCCTGAGCCGTTTCTCAAGAACGCGCTGGAGCTCATCACCAGCATCGTCGGCGCCGAGCGGGGCTGTCTGGAGA
>JAEYOT010000694.1 GCA_023411445.1 Pseudomonadota bacterium | reverse complement strand
ACGTACGGCCCGCGCATGCACCCGAACGACGGCCGCGTGGTCTCGAACTTCATCGTGCAAGCGCTCCGCGGCGAAGACATCACCATTTACGGCGACGGCCAGCAGACGCGCTCGTTCTGCTACGTGGACGACCTGGTCGAGGGCATGCTGCGGATGATGGACACGGACTCCAGCTTCACCGGGCCCGTGAACCTCGGTAACCCCGGAGAGTTCACCATGCTGGAGCTCGCGGAGAAGGTGATCTCCCTGGTTGGCGGCAAGTCCAAGCTCACCTTCCTGCCCCTGCCTCAGGACGACCCGAAGCAGCGCAAGCCGGTCATCACGTTGGCCAAGGAGAAGCTCGGCGGCTGGGAGCCGAAGGTCAAGCTGGAAGACGGCCTGAAAGAGACCATCGCCTACTTCCGCAGGGCCCTCCAAGAAGAGTGACGCTGGCAGGCAGCGCTCGCGAAGTCAGGCTCCTCTGCTCGGGCTCGGGCTCGGTGCGGGCCCGGCGGGGCCTCACCTTTTCGACGCTCCAGCGCAAAACGCAAGGAGCCCTGAGCGAAATCCACGCGGTCTTCCCAGGGAGCCGCCTCAGGACTATGACCGCGGGTTAAGTTGTCGGAAGCAGCGCCCAAGAGCCCGAGCGCGGAGGCCAGCGATGAACGCGTCCCCGCTTTTTACAAGCGGCGACGCCGTCGCGGCGATGAGCTCGGGCAGATCCTACTGCGCCACCAGCAGATCACCCCCGAGCAGCTGCGTGAGGCGCTACGGCTGCAAGCCGAGCAAGGCGGTCACCTCGGCGCGATCTTGAAGCGGATGGGCGCGTGCGACGGCCGCGCCATCGCCGAAGCCCTGCTGGAGCAGGTGCGGGTGACGCGCGGCAAGGGCAAAGCGCGCGACTTGGAGGCCCGCGCCCGAGAGACACCGTCCTTGATGGGTCTCAACGTCCAGTGTCGGCCGCGCTTGACCAAGCTGGCCATCCTCTCGTCGGACGTGCTCGCGCTCAGCATCGCGACGGGGCTGGATTGGCTCTTGATCACGAGCGACGCGCCCGGCCGTGTGCAGCGTTTCGGCATCCTGGCCGTCCTGCCGCTGTGCCTTTTGATCTTCACTTACGTGCACCTGTACGCGGCGACGCCCCCGAGCCCGCCCGAAGAGATCCGCCGCACCACCCTCAGCATCACTTTCGTTTGCGCGGGTCTCTGGCTAGCCTCCTTCCTGGTGCGCAGCGGTGGGTGGGACGGCGTGCAGCACCTGGCCTGGGTGCTCACCTGGCTGGTCAGCATCGTGCTAGTACCGCTGGGGCGCGCCACGCTGCGCTGGAAGTTTGCGCGCCAGAAATGGTGGGGACAGCCGGTGGTGGTGCTCGGAGCTGGGCGTGTTGGCCGCGCGGTGGTCGGCACGTTGCAGCGCCGTCCCCAGCTAGGCCTCAAGCCGGTCGCGGTCCTCGACGACGATCCGCTCAAGCACGGCACGTTGCGCGCCACTTGGGGTGAGGACGACATCGAGGTCGAGGCCGTCCCGGAGAGCACCGGCGAGCCGCCGAAGTCGACGCCCGAAGCCCTCTCGACCCGCACCGCCTGGGCAAACTTCTCAACCATCGAGGAGGTGCCGGTGCTGGGCGGACTGGAGCTGGCTCCGGTTCTGTCGCAACGGCTGAAGATCCGCTTCGCGGTCGTGGCCATGCCAGAAGCGGACGCCGCGGCGCTGCTCGGTATCATCGAGCGCTACGCCGAGTCGTTTCAGAGCGTGCTCGCCATCCCGGATTTGTTCGACCTCGCGTACTTCGGCGCCGCCACGCGGGACCTAGGTGGTGTGCTCGGCATCGAGGTGCGGCGCCAGCTGCTGCTGACGGGGCCGCGCGTCGCCAAGCGCTTGATGGACGTGTGCATCGTTGGCCTAGCCCTGATCCTGGCCAGCCCGCTGCTGCTCCTGATCAGCATCGCGATCGCGCTCGATTCGCGCGGCGGCATCTTCTACCAACAGAAGCGCCTGGGTCAGGACGGCGTGCGCTTTCCTGCCTTCAAGTTTCGCACCATGCACGGCGATGGGGAGAAGCGACTGGCAGAGGTGCTGGCGCGCGACCCGAAGCTACGCGCCGAGTACGAGCAGTTCCATAAGTTGACCGTGGATCCGCGCGTCACGCGCGTCGGACGCTTCTTGCGCAAATACAGCCTGGATGAGCTGCCTCAGCTCTGGAACGTCCTGGTGGGTGACATGAGCCTGGTAGGACCGCGCCCCTACCTGGAGCGTGAAATCCCCGAGATGGATCAGAAAGAAGCCATCATTTTGCGCGTGAAGCCCGGCATCACGGGCATTTGGCAGGTGACGGAGCGGAACGCCTCCACTTTCGAGCGCCGACTGCACATGGACGTGGAATATGTGCGCAGCTGGTCGCCTTGGCTGGATATCTATGTCTTGGCCAAGACCGTACCCGTCGTGCTCGGCGGAACAGGCTCCTAGTCGGAGCACCGGCCGGTCCGGCTCGCCGCCACGCCGGCCATTTACACCGCGGAAACCCGACCTGCGGCAGCTTGCTCAGTCATCGCGAGCGTGCAAAATCGCGCCGGGCCGGGCATGCTGCTGCGCCTCGCTTTCGATTATCCAGGTCCATGACGTCGAGTCCGCCCAAGCCCAAGAGTAGCTCGCGCCCCCCAGCGCCGGGCCTGGACGGAGGCCGGTTGATCACCGCAGGCGCAGCCGGCGCATCGGTGCTGCTGCTCTCCGCAACCGCCGTGGTGCTGTGGCCGCGCACCTACGGCGCGGAGGCCACCATCATGCTCGACGGCAATCCGCACGTCGAGAACCCCACGCAGCTCGCGAGCCGCATCGAGGCGGCGCTGCTCGAGCGTGAGGTGCTCGCCAGCGCCGCGATGGACCTCCCACCCGAGCTG
>JAEYOT010000640.1 GCA_023411445.1 Pseudomonadota bacterium | reverse complement strand
GTTCGGCTCCGTGCTGGGGGGGTTCGCCATGTCCGGCGGAGCCTTCGGTATCCTGATCCAGCCGAACGAGCTCGTCGTCATCGGCGGCGCCACCATCGGGACCGTCGTCATCTCCGCGCCGGGCAAGGTGCTGGGCCGCGTGATGGGGGCCCTCAAGAAGGGGTTCAAGGGTCGCGCTCCCACCAAGAGCGACTACATGGACCTGCTCAAGCTGCTCTACCAGATCCTGGCGTTGATCCGGCGCGAGGGCGTGCTGGCGCTCGAGCCGCACGTGACCGATCGCGCCACCAGCACGCTGTTCAACAACTACCCGAGCGTGATGCAGCGCCACCACGCGGCAGACTTCTTGGTGGAGGGCTTGAAGCAGCTGGTCGACGGGTGCTCGGCCGAGGAGCTGTCGCTCTTGTTCGACGCCGAGCTGGAGACCCACCACGACGAAGAGCACCAGCCGGTCGGCTTGATCCGCACCGCCGGTGACGCCTTGCCCGGCCTCCGCATCGTCGCCGCCGTGCTCGGCATCGTGATCACGATGGGCCATTTGGACGGCGGCCCCGAGGTGATCGGCCACCACGTCGCCGCGGCGCTCGTCGGCACTTTCCTCGGCATCTTGCTGTGTTACGGCATGGTCGGCCCCATCGCGACCAGCATCGAGATCCAAGGCAACGCCGAGAGCCGCTACATGCTCTGCATCAAGGAGGCGATCGTCGCGGCCGCCCGCGGCGTGAACCCGCAGATCGCGATTGAGTTCGCGCGGCGCAGCATCTTCTCCGACGAGCGGCCGAGCGGGCCGGAGCTGGAGAAGGCCTTCGCGGAGCTGAAAGGTAAGTAATGGCTGGCGCAGCTCCCGGCGGCGGCGGTGGCCGCATCATCATCGTCAAGAAGAAGGCGAAGGGTCACGGCGCGCACCACGGCGGCGCCTGGAAGGTGGCCTACGCGGACTTCGTCACCGCCATGATGGCGTTCTTCATGGTGATGTGGCTCTTGGCGCAGACCGATCAAGAGGCACGACAGCAGCTGTCGGAGTACTTCCGAACCGGCGTGTTCTCGGGCGCGCCCTCGGTGCTGAACGGCGGCAGCGGCATCCAGAGCAAGGGCTACTTCGACGTGGTCGGGCAATCCATGATGCAGCCCGAGCAGAAGGCGTTCGAGCGCGTGGCGGCGAGCGTGCGCGCCGCCCTGCAGCGGCAGATGGCCGAAGACGAGACGATGAAGGCGCTGAGCCAGCAGCTGAAGATCTCCGTCACCGAAGAGGGCCTATTGATCCAGATCTTGGACGGCGGCGGCGATGGGCTGCTCTTCGACCGCTCGTCGGCGGAGCTGAAGCCGCGCTTGCAAGAGCTGCTCGGGTTGATCGCGCCCGTGCTGGGCCGCTTGGACAACAAGATCCAAGTGCACGGGCACACGGACGCCAAGCCGTTCCCGGCTGGCTCGACCCGCTCCAACTGGCAGCTCTCCTTCGAGCGCGCCGACGCGGCGCGGCTGGTGCTGGAGCAGAACGGGCTGCAGAAGGGGCAAGTGGGCGGCGTGTTCGCGCACGGCTCCTCCGCGCTGTATAACCCGCAGGATCCGTACGCGCCGGAGAACCGCCGGCTCGCGATCTTGGCGGTGCGGCGCGGCATGGAGAAGGTCGCCGCGCAGGGCCTGCCTCGGCAGCGTGACACCGCCAAGCCGAGCGGCGCCGCGGCCGAGCCGCAGCCGGGCGAAGGCGCCTCGAACTGATCAGGCTGGCTTGAGCTCGAGCAGCCCGGCGTCGGTCGCAAGCGCTGCGTCCAGCACGTCCGCCGTGCTGCTGCCGCTGAGCACGACCAAGTAGCGCCAAGCCGGTCCGGCGTGCGCGGACGTGAGCGTGGTCAGGATGCCGGCCTCGTGCGTGGGGTGCGCCGTGACCCCGCGCTCCGCCAGCGCCGCCGCGAACGCATGGTGGTTGCGGCAGACGGTGGCGGTGAAGTGCGACTTATCCGGCGCCTGGTCCGTCTCAACCACGTCCACGCCGGCGCTGAGCCGTAGGCGCTCGTCCAAGCGCGCGATGAGCTCGCGCTCTCCGGCTGACGTAGGCTGTCCGAGCGCGACGATCAAGCGCCGGCCCTGCACGGCTCGCTCCAGCACTGCCAGCACCAGCTCCTGCGCTGCCGTGTCCAGCCCGGCCAGCGGATGCTCCACGCACAGCACGCTCGGCTCGGTGGAGCAGGCATGCGCCAACAAGAGCGCGCGCCGCTCGGCCATAGCGAGGTGCCCCAGGCGCTTGCCGCTGAGGCCCATGAGCCCGAGCGCGTCGAGCGTGCGAAAGGCGCCGCGCGCCGCTTGCTCACGCGGGGCTCCGCTGAGCTCCAGGCTCGTGCTCAGCAGCTGCTCCACGCTCCAAGCGGCGGGCAGCAGCGGATCCAGCCGCGCGAGGCCGACCTGCCCACGCTGCACGCAAGCGGGTGCCGGGTGGCCATCCACCTCGAGGCTGCCGGCGCGCAGCTCCGCTTCACCCGACAGTAGCCGGAACAGCGCCGACCAGTCGCCGAGCAAGCCGAGGCGCGCCGCGCGGCTCTCCGCGGTCAGCGAGAGCAACAGCGGCCGGCCGTCGGCGTCGATGCGCGCGCCGGTGGCCGCGAGCAGCGGCGAGCTCTCGGCGCTCGCTTCAGTCAACGCTGATGAGCTCCATGCGCGCCAGCGGCTTGTCCGCTGGGTGAGCGACGAACGGAGCGAGCGCGCGCACCATGTCCATCAGGCTGGGCGGCAGCGCCTGCAGGTGCGCGGGTAGCTGCCCGTGGATGCCCTCGATGCCCAAGAGCCGGCCCACGAGGGTCGTCTCCACCGGGGGCAGCTCCTGAATCGGCGCGTGCTCGGGCAGACCTGCGAGCTGCCTGGCGTGCGCCAGCGCTTGGCGGAGGCCACCCAGCTCGTCCACCAGCTTGTGCCGAAGCGCCTGCTCGCCGGTCCAAACGCGACCTTGGCCCACGGCGTCCACCTGCTCCTTGGTCAGCTTGCGGCCCTCGGACACGCGCTGCAAAAACACGTCGTAGAACTGCCACACCTTACGCTTGAGCTCGGTCTTCTCTTCGTCCGTGAACGGACGAAAGATGGACTCGGCATCCGCGCGCGGCGCCGTCTTGTAAACCTCGATGTTGACGCCCAGCTTGCGCAAGAGCTCCGACACGTCGGCCTTGCCGTAGAAGATGCCGATGCTCCCGGTGATGGTCAGCGGGTTGGCGAAGACGCGCGTGGCCGGCGACGCGATGTAGTAGCCACCGCTAGCCGCCGCGGTGCCCATGCTCACGATCACTGGCTTGACCTTGAGCGTGCGCTCCAGCTCTCGCCAGATCACGTCAGCGGCCATGGCCGAGCCACCGCCCGTCTCGATGCGCACCACTACCGCGCCGATCAGCGGATTTTCTCGGGCCTGCTTGATCGACTCGGCGATGGTGTAGGAGCCGGCCAGCTTCATGCCCACGAGCGGGATGGTCTGGCTGCGGCCGTCTACCATGTCGCCATCGACGTAGATGAGCGCGATGCCAGGCGTCGAGCCGTTGTAGCTCGGCGCGATCGGTCCGCGCTTGTCTTCCAGCAGCCGCACGGGCTGCCCCATCAGCCGCGAAGCCTCCGCCTCCAGCTGATCGTCGAAGGCGTAGCCGTCCACGAAGCCTGCGGTCTTCGCTTCGATCGCCACGAACGGGCCCTTGGCGACGCGCTCGCGCACCTGCGCCGCCGTGAGCTTGCGGCCGTGCGCGATGCCCAGCGTGAGGTGCTTCTCGTGCTGCTGGAGCAGATCGATCTTGTCGGCCTGAGCTACCTCGGAAGAGCCCTCGCGCGTGAACGCCTCCGGCGCGCTCTTGTGCGCGCCGATGCGCACGAAGTCCGCCTTGATGCCGAGCTTGTCGAGCAGGTTCGCGAAATAGAAGTAACGCGAGCGGAGGCCGGCGAAGCGCAAGCCGCCGGCCGGGTTGATCAAGATGCGATCGGCCGCGGAGCACAGGTACAGCGACGCGCCGTCCGCGTCCTCCAAGTGGCACAGCACCTTCTTGCCGGATTGGCGCAGCAGGTACACGGCGTCGCGCAGCTCTTGCACGTGCGCCATCGAGCTGGCCGGCGCGGAGCGGAGCTCGAACACCACCGCGCCAACGGACGACTCCTGCTCCGCGACCTGCCAGAGCTGACGCAGCAGCTGCACGTGCTCGCGCACGCTGGGCGTGCTCTCCATCCGTACGCGCAGCGCGAAGGTGGGCGGCGCGGCGCCCGAGGGCTCACGGTAACCCTTGAAGGCGACCTCGGTGGCCAGGTTCTCGTGCGCCTTGCCGGAGACGCTCTGCCCGAGCGCGCCGCCGAAGATGCTGCCGCCGCTGAGCTCCATCGAGCCGGCGGTGCCGTTCAGGTAAAACGACATGGTGGCGCTGGCGAGCCACTCGTCTTGCCTGACGCCGTCGTCCGGATCCAGGAGCGAGAAGCCGCCGCGCAGGCGCCCCAGCTGCGGCACGTCGATGCCCACGGTGGCCGACGGTGACCAGTAGGCGTCGTCCGCGTCCACGAAGCGGCCGTTGAGCGCGATCTCCAACGAGCGGCTGCGCAGCGGGCGCACCGCGACGCCGATGTCAAAGGAGCGATCGATGATGCCGCCGGCGCGGTTGCTGGGCGCGTTGATGTCGCTAGCGACGAACGCCATGCCGAAGTAGTCCGACGGGCGCGTGGTCATGCCGAGCGACCAGCTGAAAAGGCCGTGCGCGTGATCCATGCTGGAGTAGGAGCGCTGCAGCGTGGCGCCGAAGCCGAAGCTGTCGCTGGGCTTGATCGCGAGGCCCCAGGTGACCCACTGGTAGGCTTCGTCGTTGCCGAACAAGGGTCCCGCGCCGCCGTCTGGCGGGCTCAGCAGATCCACGCGCAGACCGGTCGAAGCGTTCAAGAACGGGATCGGAAAGGCGAACGCCAGCGCGTGCCCTTGCCACGGCACGCGCGCCTGCTCGTTCAAGTAAACGCTGGACCAGCGCAGCTCGCTCGCGGGCAGAAACGCGATGTTGGCAGGGTTTTGCACCAGCGCGCTCGAGTCGTCGTTGCTGACGGAGCTCTTGCCGAGCGCCGGTAGGCGCGTCGGCTGATTGGCGGGGAACTGCGCGCCTGCGCTCGCGCTGAAGAGCGAGCTAGTGGCGAGCGTGAGCGCGATGGTGATGGCTCGGTTGCGGGTCATTGCGGCCGCGCATTCTTATCACTGGATGCGCGGTAAGCGCACCGAGAACTTGGAGCCGCGCCCTACGGTGCTGTCGACGGTGACGCTGCCCCCCGCTTGCTGGACGATGGCATAGACGGTGGAGAGCCCGAGCCCGGTGCCGTGGCTCTTGGTGGTGAAGAACGGCTCGAACACCTGGTCGCGGGTCGCGGCGTCCATGCCGGCGCCCTGGTCCTGCACCGACAGGCACACGGCTTCCTCTTCGACCGTGAGCCGAACCGTGACCAAGCCGCCGGTGGCGGCGCTGGCGTCACGCGCGTTGATCACCAAATTGAGGATCACCTGCTCGACCTGCGACGGATCCACGCTGACCAGCGCAGCCGTGTCGCCGCGCTCCAGGCGCAGTTGGGCCTTGCCTTGCGCGAGCGTGGTCAGCATCGGCTCCATCTCGCGCAGCGTGCGGGCCAAATCCACCGGTCGAGGCGTAGGCACCCGCGCTTTGGCGAAGGTGAGCAGCTGCTGCACCAGCCGCGCGCCGCGTTGCCCGGCGCTCACCACCTCGTTCAAGGTGGCGCCTAGCTCCGCGTCGTCCGGGCGGTCCATCCGCAGCGACTCCAGGCGTAGCAGCATGGCCGTGAGCACGTTGTTGAAGTCGTGCGCGACGCCGGCGCTCATGCGACTGAGCGCCTCCATCTTCTCCGCCTTGATCAGGCGCTCGCGCTGAGCCTTCAGCGCGGCCTCGACGTCCAGCCGCGTCGCTTGCTCGAGCAGGACCGCGACCAAGTCCGCCACCGAGGCGGCGAAGTGGCGATCGCGCGAGGTCCACTCTCTCTCGCTGCCGGTGTGCTCGTGCCGCACGACGCCGACCACCTCACCCAGGCGAAACACCGGCGCGTCGAGCGACGCGCGGATATCCAGCGCTTGCAAGTAGCTCTGCCGTAGCTCCGGGCTATAGTGGACCTGCGCGCCCCCGGGCGTCTGCAGCACGCGGCGCTGCTCCAGCGCTTGCAAGTAGCCAGGCATGCTGGACAGCTGCAGTAACGCGCCGCTGCTCACCTGCTCCGTGCTGAGCTCGAACAGCGTGGCGCAGCGCAGCTTTTGGCCGTCCTCCGTGACGAACCACACTCCCACTCGCTCGACGGCCAGGGCCTGCGCGCAGGCGCGACAAGTGCGCTCCAGCGCCCGCGCCAGATAGTCGGCGTGGCTGAGCGCG
>JAEYOT010000626.1 GCA_023411445.1 Pseudomonadota bacterium | reverse complement strand
GGCCGGCTCATCCCGGCCGGCACCGGCTTGCCGGCGTACAAGCGGCTCAACGTCGTCATCGACGAGAAATCGCCGACCTACGCTCCGCCGACGTTCGCGCGGGTGCAGCCGGCGGAGCTGGCCGCGGTCGGCGACGAGTAGTCTCGGAAGAGACAGCGCAGCGAGGCCCTTCGACGGAAACGTCGAGGGGCCTTGTCGCATTGGTGGCTGCCTCGACGCAGCTCGCTTGCACAAGGGTTCCGCGCGGCGCCAGGTGCAGGCGAGCGGGCCACTCTGCCCACCCGCCCGACCCTCGCCAGTGCTGGTGCTATCCCGCGCTGACACGGCTCGAGAACGGGGGCCGGCTGCACCGGGTTGGTGGTCGCCGGCTGCGCCGGGCTCGTGGGTGTGGGCGCGGCTACGCCGCGGTGAGTGGCGGTGGGCGCCGGCTATGCAGGGCTCGTGACAAGGCGTGGTTGCCGCCTGCGGCGGGCTCGTGACAGTGGGGTCACTGCCTCTGCCTCAATGCCACGGTCACACCAAGACGAGAGCTCTCTTGTTCGGCGACGCGCTGCGCCGCGTTCAGCAATTGGGCGGGGTCAACTTGGTGATCGCCCTCGATCCCAGCGACGCGGGTGCTGTCGCCGCTTGCTCCGGCGACGCCATATTTGGGTCGGCGGGGATGCGAGGCCTTGAGTAGCTAGCGTGAGGCTGTGGTTGCTCGTGCCAGCCAACGAGAGCTCATCGTCCTGAGGACGGCTACAGCAGAGCTTGGCGAGCCGTAGCGGTGGTTTGGAATTGTCGGTAGCTTGGCAGTGTGCAACCTGAGTACAAGCTGCCGCTCGCTTCTAACGACGCGGCCAGGTTCGCGCAGCTGCGAGGGCAGCAGGAGCAGCGGCCGCAGCGCGGGCCTTCGCCGCAATTGACGGCTGCGCTCGGCGCTCCTTCGATTTTACCGGGTCGGGAGCAGGAAGCGTACGAAATCTGGCGGGGCCTTCTCGCGCGGGCGTCTGAGGGCGACGCCGCGGCCGGGGAGGACCTAGTGATGCTCACGCTGCTCCTCGCCAATGAGCTGAGCGGGGCCGACAAGTTGGCTGAGCTGCGCGCGCTCACGCAGCAGACGCTTGCGGCCGTGCGCTTGACTCGGCACAGGCAAGAACAGCTTGGGCGGCTGTGCCGGCTGGCGGTGCGCGAGGGAGACAGCGCCGCGGCGTTCGAAGCGCTCAGCGCGATGGTGGTCGATCCGCCCGACCTCGAGAGTGACTCGGAGCTGCGCGTGTCTGCCGCCGCGGTCGCGACGCTGCTCGGCACCAGTCAATACGTGCTGGCGATCTTGGGGGCGCGCGCGGGCGACGTCCCGCTCGATGAATCGTTGCAGCCGCTGGCGATCGTGCTGCGCGCCCACGCTCACGAGCAACTGGGTCAACTTTCGGCCGCGACGCAGGCGCTGCGCGAGCTGCCGCATTTCGGGATGTTTACGGACATCGCTGCGACCTTTGCGGTCCTGAAGCTCTGCCCAAAGTCGTCGACTCAGTACGACCACCTGGGGGACTCAGTGCATCGTAACCTGCCCGCGCCCCTGGGCACTGCGCTGCCGCTCGGGGTCTTGTTCCTCTTCGCCGGCTGCTTCGTCGGCGGGGCGCTGCTGTTGTCGGACGAAGCCGGGGCTCCGAAAGGCGGCGATCTGATCATCATGTGGCTCTGCATTGGCCTGCTGTTTCTGCTCGGTGTGCCACTCTTGCTCGGTGGCCTCAGCGCACGCCGACGCATCACGTTCTTGCGCCAGCGCGGCATCGCTCGCCGCGCGCGTGTCATTCAAGTCGAAGGCACGACCAGTCGCGTGGGTCCCCTCCCGATCTACAGCCTGACGCTGGAGCTCATGGGACGCAGCGGCCCGTACCGGGCTATCGTCCGCAAGGCGCTTCACGCGCCCGAGGCCAGCTCGATCGTGGGCCAATCCGTCAACATCCTGGCCAGCCCCAGCGACGCTACTGACGTCATACTGGACGAGAGCGAGCAGGTCTGAGCGCCGGGCAAGCGGTTCACTTCGGCGGGCGGGCCACCCACACCAAGGTACGGAAGTGGTCGTCGCCAACGAGGGTGTCGCCGTTGGCAGACGCGGCATGCACGATGCTGACCTCCGCTTCGGCGAGCGGCGTGGCGTCAGCACCGGCAGCAGTGAGCGCAGCGGCCAGCGTGGTCACTTTGCTGCCATCTGCGTCCCACAGCACGGCCGTTGGTGGGCCGAAGCACGCGCCAGCGACCTTGCGGGCTGGACCCACCCTGGGACCCACGGCGAGGCAAGCGAACTTGCCATCGAAGCCAACGAACGTCTCGAGACCGGCGGCGGTATAGCGCACCGGCACTTGATTGCGCTGCGTGTAGATGACAGAGCCGTCATCGGACACCGTCGTGCAGGTACGGATCGGTCCTCCGCCGCAGGTCCAGGCTGCAGGCGTGTCCGGACCGGCCGGGTCGAGCTGTACCGGTGCGGCCCCGTTGCGCCAAAGCACCCGTTTCGAGCTGGGCGCATCGGAGGTCGAGTTGCCGATGATGGTCCGGCCGTCGGCGCTGATGCCTTGCGCGAGCGCTGCATCGTCACCCTCGAGCGGTGGCAGCGTCTTCGAGCCGCCTGTCGTGGTCCAAATGAACGCATTCGACGCGCCCAAGTTGCCGACGATGGTCGCGCCGTCCGCGCTGATGCCAGCGACGTTCGCGCTTTCGGTGTCGCTGGTCGGGCCGATCGCGACTGGACCTGTGCTTTGGGTCCAGCGAAAAGCGCTGTAGCTGTCGTTGGCGAGCGTGCCAAAGCCAGCGACCACGCTGCCGTCGGCGTTCACGTGGGTGGCCGTCATGGACTTCCAGGCGTTCGTCCCGATCCCCAAAGCTGACTCCACACCGCCGCTCCAGGTCACCGGCGTTGGGGCATCGCCAGCCAAGCTGGAGCTGCCCACGACCACCTCGCCGTTTGCGCTGATTTGCGCGGCGGCGGTCCCATCATCCGCGGCCAAGGGGTCGAGCAGCACGACGCCGGTTTCGCGCGTCCAACGGTAGCCCGACGAGTGCGTGGCGGAGAAAGCGACAGTGCCGACGACCACTGACCCGTCCGCGCTGATGGCGATGCCGGTCATCCTCACGGCACCGTCCGGGACCTCCAACACCTCGAACATGGGTAGCTCGCAGTGCGGGCCCGTGAAGCCGCCCGTGCACTCGCAGCTCGCGCCGCCATCTTCGGGGCAGACTCCGCCGTTTTCGCACAATGACTCGTCGCACGTCACGCCCGCGCCGCCTTCGCCGCCCTCTCCGTCACCGCCCGCGCCGCTCGCGCCGCCCGTGGCCCGTCCCGCCTCGCCGCCCACGCCTTCTTCGCCTGCGCTGGCACCGACTCCAGCT
>JAEYOT010000528.1 GCA_023411445.1 Pseudomonadota bacterium | reverse complement strand
CGGCGCGATCGAGCGATTCACGCGGTGAGAGCGCCTGCCGTTCGGCGATCGCCTGGACCGTCGCCAGCGGAACGAGCTCGTCGCCCACGCGAGCGACGAAGCCGGCGGGCAGCGCCGAGCTGGTGGTCGCGGGCGGCGGCTCGGAGGCAGAGCCGCACGACGTGATCGCGCCGAGCGCCGCGATCGAGACCGCGCCGCTGAGCGCGCGCTTCACGCGTCGCCCGCCTTGGGTCGGAGCAGGTCTGTCGCGGCCTTCAGGCAGAACGCGCCGACCACGAGCAAGTACAGCGCGACCAGGTCCTGTCGCTCGCCCAACGCGTGCACGCCACGCGCGAACGCGACGCCACCTGCGACGATCAGTAAGCAGGAGATCACGTCCAGCGCCCGGGCCACCGGGCAGAGGGTAGCGCGTCTAACGTAGCGCGAGCCAGAGCAACCCGATGGCAAGCGCCACGGTGAGGGCGCCCATCGGCCACAGGGCTCGCGAGGCGCGCACACGCCAGGCCGGCAAGGCGTGCGGCTTGCCGATGCGCAGCGCCACGTCCGCGCTCACCGTGATGACGAGCAAGCCGCAGCCGAGCGCGATGGCGTGCGCGAGCAGCGCCGCGCCGGATCGCTCGATACGGAAGGCCAGCACCATGGGGGCGAGAGCCACCGCGATACCGACGCCCAGCACCGCCCCGCCTGCGCGGGCGGGTGGATTGCGAGGCTGCAAAGCCTGCCCCGGCAGCAGGTTGTCCAGCGCCGGCGCGTCCGGGTCCTTGGGCGGGGCGCCCCAAGCTAGTGCGTGCAGCAGGAAACCGAACGCACCGAGCGCGCCGCGCACCGGGTCCACCTGCTCGGCGCCCAGGCGGGCTCCCAGCAGGGCCCAGGTTAGCAAGCAGAGCAGCACGAAGCCGTAGACCCCCAGCCAGCGCGCGACCCGAGCGTAGCGGCTCGAGCAGAAAAAGGCAGCGCCGAGCGCGGCGGCCGCGAGCAGCGCCGTGATGCGCGCCGAGAGCGGCGCCGCGGGCTGCAGCACCGGCGAGAGCACCGTCGCCACCCAGCCGTACAGACCCGGCACGACGCGCGACACCTCCGCCAGAAACAGTCGGCGACGTTGCTCCTGGACGGCGCTGGACATGGCTCGGGCGCTTCAGCGGCCCGCGAGTCGTTCCACGAAGCCGAGGAAGGTGAGCACGGCGTGGCCGGTGCCACCCTTCGGGTAGATGCCCCGCGCTCGCTCGGCCAGCACTGGGCCGGCGATGTCGCAGTGGACCCACGGCACCTTGCCCACGAACTCGCGCAGGAACAGCGCCGCGGTGATCGACCCGCCCCAGCGATCGCCGGTGTGCTTCAGATCCGCCACATCGCTCTTCAGCTGGTCGCCCAGCTCCTCGAGCAGCGGCATACGCCAGAAGGCTTCGCCCGCCTCGCGCGCCGCGGCTTCGAGCACCGCGGCGAGCTCGTCGTCCGTCGCGTAGTAGGCGCTGCACGTCTTGCCCAGCGCGACTAGCGCCGCGCCGGTCAAGGTCGCGGCGTCCACGATGACGTCCGGCTTCAGCCGCACGGCGTAAGCCAAGGCGTCCGCGAGGACGAGGCGGCCCTCGGCGTCGGTGTTGACGATCTCGACCGTCTTGCCGTCGAGCGAGCCGAACACGTCGGCCGGGCGATACGCGGAGCCGTCTGGCATGTTCTCGGCAGCGCCGACCAGGACGTGCAGCTCGATGTCCGGCTTGGTGACGCCCACCGCCGCCATCAAGCCGAGCACCGCTGCGGCGCCGGCCATGTCGCTCTTCATTTCACCCATGCCGGCGGCGGGCTTGATGCAGAGCCCACCGGAGTCGAACGTGAGGCCTTTGCCGACGAAGACGACCTTCTTTTTCTTCTTCTTCGGGACGTAGCTGAGGTGGATGAAGCGCGGCTGGTTGGCGCTGCCCTGCCCGACCGCGTAGTGCAGGTGCATGCCGGCCGCTTGGATGCCGCGCTTATCCAGCACCTTAATCTTGAAGCCGTATTGCTTGGCGATGCGCTGTGCGACCTGCGCTAACGTTTCCGGGTAGAGCTCGTTCGGAGGCTCGTTCACGGCGTCGCGCGCGATGCCGACGGCGTTGCCGATGGCGACGCCGAGGTCCAGCTGCTTCTTCTGCTCGGCCGAGACCTTGCCGGAGATCAGCACCGTGACCTTGGCCAGCTCCGCCTTGGGCTTGCGCTCGCCCGTGAAGTAGCGAGAGAACTTGTAGGCGCCGAGCACGATGCCCTCGCCGACGATGCGCAGTGAGGGGAGTGGCTGCGGCAGCGCGAGCGCGACGGCCTTGGTGCTGGATGACTGCGCGGCGCGCACCGCGCTCGCCACCGCCGCGCGCACGCGCGCCAGCTCCGCTTCGCCCTTCGGGCCCAAGCCGATCAGCAACAAGCGCCGCGGCTTGACGCGACCGAACGTCGGGACCTCGATCAACTGGTCCAGCTTGCCGTCGAAGTCGTTCGACTTGAGGTGGCTGAGCAGACCGCCGCCGAGCGCGTCTTCGAGCGCCTGCAGCGCCTCCGAATCAGCGACGGCTCCCGTG
>JAEYOT010000475.1 GCA_023411445.1 Pseudomonadota bacterium | reverse complement strand
GCTCCAGCAGCTCCAGCGCGCGCGCCTTCGTGTCGCCGGCCAGGTTGGGGCGGCTGCTGTCGCTGCCGACGCGGGCGGCGACCTCGTCGGCGCTGACTTGCAGTGACACCACCACGCCCCGGTCCATCGCCTGTAGTCGCAGCTCGCGGCGCACCAGGCAGCCACCGCCGACCGAGATGACCGGGGCCGGCTCGGCTCCGCCCTGGAGGAGCGCGAGCAGCTCCTCGCGCTCGGCTTGGCGGAAGGCGGCCTCGCCCTTTTCAGCGAAGATCCGCGTGGCCGGCGCGCCGAAGCGGGCCTCGACGCGCGCGTCCAGGTCGACGAAGGGGCGGCCGGACAGCTCGGCGACTCGTTTGCCGACGCTGGATTTGCCGCTGGCCATGAAGCCGCTGATGATCAAGGGCCGAAGCATGTCGCCGCGGGTCTAGCACAGGGTAGGTGTTGTCACTGAAAGTGGCGGTCTTTCGCCGGGCTAGCTACGCTGATGCTCTTCTATGGCGCTCCGGTTCGGTAAGTACGAGGGGATCGGCAACGACTTCTTGGTCGTGGAGGCCGCGAGCGACGCCGCGCTCGGCCCCGAGCAAGCTCGTAAGCTGTGCGATCGCCATTACGGCGTGGGCGGCGATGGCGTGCTGCTCTCCGCGCCGCCCGTCACGCCGGGGGCGCACGGCCGCATGGTCGTGCTCAACTCGGACGGATCGCGGCCGGAGGGGTGCGGCAACGGCCTGCGCTGCGTCGCGCTTTCATTGGCGCGCAAGCTGGGCCTGCAGCGCGCCGAGCTCGTGATCGATACGGACGCGGGGCCGCGCACGGCGCTGGTAGAGGCGCGCGGAGACAACGCGGACGTGACGGTGAGCATGGGTCGGGCCACGCGCGAGGGCGAGGTGACGGCGACGCACCGCGGCGAGCAGCTCACCTTCCAGCGCATCTCGATGGGGAACCCGCACGCCATCGTGTTCGACGTGGCCTGCAGCGAGCAGGAGCTGGACGAGCTGGGGCCGCGCGTCTCGGGCTCGCTTGCGGGCGGCTCGAACGTCGAGATCGTGCGGCCGACGGGGCCAGCTTCGTTCGACGTGCTGGTGTGGGAGCGCGGCGTGGGGCGCACGTTGGCGTGCGGGACCGGCGCCGCCGCCGTCGCAGCCTTGGCGGCGCTCGAGGGCCGAGCCCCCTACGACCAGCCGATCACGCTCAAGCTCCCGGGCGGACCGCTCGAGCTCACGGTGCGGAAGGAAGATCTGTCCGTCACGCTGCGCGGCCCAGCCCGCTTCGTGTTCACGGGCGAGGTCCCCGAACCGTGATCGCCCAGCGCTCCGCGCTCGAGCTGAACGTCGTGGCGATCATCCCGGACGCGACCACGATCGAGCTCATGAGCGCGACGCTGAAGGCGAGCGGCGATCGCTTGAGCGTCGCGACCGACTTGGCCGAGGGCTTGGCGCGCGTCTCGGCGCAGGTGCCGGATGTGGCGTTCGTGGACGTGACGCTAGGCGACAGCGCCGGCCTGGCGGTGCTGCACCATGTGCGCGCGCTGGCGCCAAGCGTGTCCGTGTTCGCGCTCACCACGCCCGATCGACTGGATCTGGGCGTGCAGGCGGTGGCGCTGGGCGGCGCGGGTGTGCTGGTCAAGCCGCTGTCGGGCGACGAGCTGCTCAACTCGCTCTCGGACGTGCGCACCCGCATCGGCGAGCGGCTGGAGCGCGCGGAGCTGCTCAAAGCCGCTCGCAGCGCGGCCCGCGGGGCGTCCCTCTCTGGCGACATCGCCGAGATCGCCTCCGCCAAGAGCCGGCGGGAAGCCGCGCAGCGCATCGCGCAGGTGATCGGCGCTGCCGCTGGCGCCGAGCAAGTGGTCGTCTACTTGCCGGCGGCGGAGGGCGCGCGCCAGCTGCTGCGCGCCGCGGTGCTGGGCGGCGTGGAGAACGCGCCCACCTTCTGCGAGGAGATGGAGGCGCTCGGCTTCGCGGCGGAGCGCGGCATGACCGTCGTGCGGCTGGCGCTGCTCCGCGAGTTCTCCGGCTTGGTGCTGATCAGTGGCGGTGAGGTGGGCGGCCCGAGCAGCCAGCAGCAGCCGTTGGTGGAGCTGGTCGCCACGCAGGCCGCGACGGTGCTGTCGCTGATCGGCGCGCGCGAGCAATCGCACCGCGGCGCCATGAAGGATCCCAGCTCCAGCGCCTACACTTTCGCTTACTTCGTGGACGTCGCGGGGCGCGAGATCGCGATGGCGCGCCGCCACGGCCGGCGCTTCTCGCTCGCGACGGTGGGGCTGGAGCTCGCACCGGACTCCGGCGTCGGCGACGAAACGGAGCCGACCGTGTTCGGCGCGGAGCGCGTGCTCGGCGCCGTGCGCGACACGGACGTGCTGGCGCGCGTCGACGCCAACGAGTTTTACTTGCTGCTACCGGAGACGGGCGGACCGGGCGCGCACGCCTGCCGGCGCCGCATCCTGTCGCAGCTCGGCGCGGTGTCGGGCGGCGCCTCGCAGTTCAGTACAGCGGTGGGCGTCGCCACATTTCCGCACGACGGCTCGGATCTGTCGCAGCTGCTGCGCGTCGCCAAGTTCCGCGCGGACGCCAGCCGCAGCTCGGTGGTGCACTCGCTCGGCCTGGGCGCGCTGCCGCTGGGTCAGCTGATCGACGCGTTGCTCGGCGTGGTGCCGGACGCGCAGCAGCGCCGCTTGGCGCCGCTGGAGACGCCGCACTACATCGAGCTGCCGGTGACGGACCTGATGGGGCTGGTAGCTTCCGCGGCCGCGGAGGCGACGCGGGGCGGGCAGACGCGCGTGCTGGCGACGCAGCGCGCGGGCCTGAGCGTGGGCAGCGCCGTCCGCGCCGACATGTCGCGCATGGGCGAGCAGTTCAAGGTGGATACGGTGGACATCACGCGCGTGGCGGGCTGTGAGCGGGTGGATATCCTGATCGTCATCGCCGAGCACGCCACCTACGCGCTCGCCGGCCGCACCGAGGGCAGCTTGGTGCGAGCCGTCCACTCCGCGGACCCGATGCTGTCGGACCTGCTCGTCCAGCGGTTGTCGGAGATCGCCGGGAGGCCGTTCGAATGAGGGCGATCCTGCTGATCGAGCCGGACGTGGACCTGCTCGGCTCGCTGGCTTCCAAGCTGCGTTCGCGCGGGCTGTCGGTGTTGATCGCCGACAGCATCGACGGCGCGATCGAGCGCGCCGGTAAGAGCGAGCTCCACGCGGTGCTCGTCTCCAGCACCCTGCTCTCGGACGCCGAAGGCTTCGACCGGCTGAAGAACGCCAGCGCGCTGCGCGACACGACCTTGTTCATCCTGGTCGACAAACCGATCGGCGCGTCGCTGGCGCCGGACGAGCTGCCGCACAACGACGTGGAGCTGATCGCGCGCAAGCTGTACGCCATCCCCAGCCGCGTCTCGGTTGGACCGGAGGAAGGCGGCGACTTCCGCGGCGATCTCCAGCAGGTGAGCAGCGTGGATCTGCTGCAGCTCTTGGCCATGAACCGCCGAAGCGGCACGCTCTCCATCAACACGCCCGCCGGCGCGGGTGAGGTGCGGATCAAAAACGGCGAGATCGTGGACGCCGTGTTCCGGCGCCTGGAGCGCGAAAAGGCGCTCTACCGTTTGCTGGGCGAGACCGAAGGCACGTTTCAGTTCGTGGGCGGAACGCCGCAATTTCTCGAGAGAATTCGCATATCTACCAGCACGCTGCTGATGGAGGGCCTGCGCCAGCTGGACGAGACGCAGCGCCTCCGCGGCGAGCTGGCGCTCGACGGCAGCGCCCTGCTCGCGATCGCGCCGCCGGGGCCAGAGATGAGTGAAGGGGCCGCGCGCGTGCTGGAGGTGCTGACCACCCCCCGGACGCTGAGCGAGCTGCTCGACGAGGTCACGCTGCCGGATCTGGCCGTGATGGAGGCCCTGCGCGCGCTGCTGGACGACGGCTTGGTGCGGCGCATCGCGTCCAGCGCGGTGCGGGTGGAGTTGGCAGATCCGGAGCGGATGGCGGTGCTGGCCGCGCTGGCCAAGCGCGCCGCGCGCAGTGGCTACCGCGGCGCCGCGCGCGTCGTGATCGCCGCTACGGCGCAGCGCCTGGTAACGCTCATGCACGCCATCGCGCGCATCGCCGACGCGGTGGTGCCGACCGAGACGGTACCGGCCGCCCCGGTGCCTTACTCGCTGGCCACGCTGCGGCTGGGCGAGGCCGATTTGGACGTCGTGGGGCTGCCGCTGGTGGACGCTTACGCGCCGCTGTGGGGCCTCGTGCTGCCAGGCTCGGCGGCGCTGGCGCGCCTCGATCCCACTTCGTCGGAAGTGCTGGAGACCGCGTGCGCGGTCGCCGCGGTGCCGCTGCTGGACGCGGGCGGTTTCCTGCAAGAAGGCGACGAGTCCGATCCGGAGCACGTGGCGGCGCTCTTGCGCATGTTGCTGGAGAAGGCGCTCGGCGGCTGAGATGGCGCACAGAATCGCCGTGATCGGGGGTGACGGCATCGGTCCGGAGGTGATCGCACAGGCGATGCTCGTGCTGGACGAGCTGCAGCGCGCGCGCGGCGTGGACGTGGAAGTGTGGCAGCTGCCGCTCGGCGCCGAGCTGTACTTGAGGACGGGTGCCACCTTCCCGCTCGAGCTGCGCCGCGAGGTCGAGGCCACGTGCAGCGCGGTCTTGCTCGGCGCGGTGGGTGATCCGCGCGTCCCGGACGGCGAGCACGCGCACGACATCCTGATGGGGATGCGCCGGGAGTGGGACCTTTAC
>JAEYOT010000467.1 GCA_023411445.1 Pseudomonadota bacterium | reverse complement strand
AGCCTCAAGGTGGCTCACTCGTCGCTCCTGGTGGGGACGCTGGCGCCGCTGCCGGCGCGACCGACGCAGGTGCGGGCGTGGGCGGCGAGCCGACGATTGAGCCGGCCGTGTGCGGCAACGGCAAGCTCGAGCCCGGCGAGCAGTGTGACGACGGCGGCGCCGAGGGCAAGGACGGCTGCGACGCCAACTGTCGCGTGCGCTGCGAGGATTTCGGCGCGAAGGCGTCCGCGGACTTTCACTGCTACGCGGGCTACGACGAGGCAGATTTCGAGGGCGCCCGGGCTGCTTGCGCGGCGCGAGGCGCGCACCTGGTCACGATCGAGAGCGAGAGCGAAAACGAGCTGGTGCGCGGGCTGGTGCGGAGCTCCAAGTGGATCGGCGCGTTCGAGGACGTGCCGATCTCGTCGGACCAAGCGGGCGTGCATCGCTGGGTGACGGGCGCCGAGGTCAGCTACCAGAAGTGGGGCTCGGGCCAGCCCGATCGCGCTTCGTCGCGTTGCTCTCGCGGCGGCCTGCTGGGTAACGCCTCGCGCTGCTACGAGCACTGCGTGTTCATGCAGAGCGACGGAACGTGGGCGGACGCGCGCTGTGACGAGGTCGACGGCTACGTGTGCGAGTGGGAGCCGCAGGGCTCCTAGCATCAGCGTAAGAACGGGCGGATCTGCTTGATGCGAAGCGCGCCGTCCGGCATCACCTTCCACTCCGTGTCGAGCAGGAAGCTGCGCCCTGCCGGAGGCTCGACGTCGTGCGGGTAGCGCTCGGCTAGCCGCGCCAGCTCCGCGCCCAGCTGCTTCAGCTGCTCGTCGCTCAGCACCACCGCGCTGGCAGGCAGCTCGCTCGACCCAGAGACGCGCTCGATGCGAGAGACCTGGCCGCCCTGAAGCGTGAGCAGGCTCTGCTCCGGCCACACACCCGGCGCTGGCGAGACGACAGGTAGCTCATCGATCTGGGCGTTCACGAGGTAGCGATCGTCGCGGGCGGAGCTGGGGTTACCACTGAATACCACCATGTTGGCGAGCTCGGCCTCGCTGCGCTCGTTGACCAAGACGCCCATGGCAGCGCGGCTCGGATCGATGCCGTAGAAGGCTCGCTCGTCGTACGCTTTCGGGTTGTAGAGCGAGGCCCACACCTTGCGCAGCGCGCGACACACGCCGCGCTCCTGGCGCTCGTGCGGATCGCAGCGACTGGGGCCGAGCTCGTCGTCGTCGAGGTCGTCCGCCAAGCAGCCGCTATAGGAGTCGTACAGCCCCGCGCCGTTGAAGAAGGCGCCGTCTTCGGCGTTGCTGCTGCTGCGAAAGCGGACGGTGACCTCGGCCGAGCCGAACGTCTGCACTAAGAGCGCGCCGACTGCGGTCACCAGCTCTGCGTCGCAGCTTGCTTCCTGCATGGCTCGCTGCAGCGCCGCGAGCCGCTCGCGGCGGAGCGCGCCGTCCGTCGTGAAAGCGGGCTCGGCGTGCCAGGCGGCGAGCGTCTCGGCGAAGCTGTACGTGTCTTCGCCGGCTCCGAGGTCCACCCGCCAGTGGCTCTGCTCGAGGAAGCGTAGGTGATGAGCGACCGGGATCAGGAAGCCGCGCGGCGTGAGCTGGGCAGCGTTCTGCCGCAGCCAGGCTAAGTTGCGGCCTTTGGCGCCGAAGCGCACGGCGCCGAGCGCTCGCTGTTCAGCGCTGCCGAGCGGCAAGTCCTCCAGCGTCAAAAGCTCGAGGTGCTCGCGATCGGGCTCGGGGATCGTGACGGGCGCTGGCCGCAGCTGCTCCCAGTACTGCTCGGCCTCTTGCAGCGTGGCGGCGCGGATGGAGAGGCCGCGCGCGCCGCACTCCAAGCGCACCAGCTGATCCTGCCAAGCCTCGAAGTACTCGTACGCGCCTTCGAGGAAGCAGTTGGGCGTGCCGCGCGCCGCGCTGCGCACCGCGACGTGGGACAGCGGCCCCTGGCGCGTGCCCGTGACGACGGCAGAGACGACGGTCTCGATGTCGCTCGGAGCTTCGTCCACCACCACCAAATCGCGAAAGCCGACCTCGGCCTGCTCGACCGCGAACGCCAGCTCGGGCCCGCGGAAGCGGCGCACGGTGCCGAAGGCCGCCGCGCGGTGGTACGCCTCGTAAGCGACGTCGCCAGGATCGATGAACGGTACGCCGCAGTTGGGAAAATCGGCGAGCTGCTGCTGGTCGCTGGGCGCGACGCCGAGATCGCGCGCGTCCGGCAGGCGGCGCTTCAGCTCGCCGTGGACGGCGCGCACGTCGTCGCACGTGATGAAGCCGGGCTGCGCCGGATCGCCCGAGATGGTGAAGCCCCAGCGCTTGCCGCCCTCGCGCCTGCGGTACTGCGTGACGGAGCCGACCACGAGCTCGCGCACCTCCGCGTCGAACAGCAGGCGCAGGTAGTCCTTCGGCGTGAGCGTCGGAAACAGCTCCGGGAAGACCTCGACCAAGAAATCGTAGTGCAGCGGGTGGCGCGCGCCGTTCAGAAACAGCGGCGGCAGTCGCGCGTCGGCTCGCGCTGGTAGCAGGTACTTGGCGCTGCGGACCTGATCCACCGCCTCGCTGGGGACGCTCAGCTGCTCCCACTCCTGCTCGTTACGGATGCGGTGCAGGCACTCAAGCTCCCCGCTCCCCGCCGAAGCGTCCTCGCAGGCGGACTCGCGCGGGGACTCAGGGCCCGGCTCGGCGGCGTCGGTGCAGCCGCTGAGCAGGGCGAGGAGGACGAGCGCCGCGGCTCTCACTGGTAGGCGTCCGCGCAGTCGTCGTCGCTGTCCAGCCGCCGCCAGCTCACCAGCGTGAGCGGGTCTGGGCCCCACAGCACCGCGTCTTGCTGGCGCGCTTCGACGGTCCAGCTCGTGGGCGAGTCGTAGCCTGCGCGCGTTTGCGTGAACAGCCACGACTGCTCTGCCCCCTTCGCCGTCATCTCGTCGTCGAAGTTGTGGTGCGAGGCGGTGTAGGACAGATCGGCGGGCGACGTGACGCACTCCGCGATCGCTCCGCGCTCGAGCGCGAAGCGTTGCGCGAGCCAAGGCGTCGTGCCACTCGTCCCGAGCGCATCCGGATCCTCTCGGCGAACCAAGGCGAGCCTCACTCCCGCTCCTTCGAGCTGGAGCGCTTCGGTGCGGGTCTCGTCGAGCACGGGCGCGTCCAGGCACTCGGCGATCACATCGCCGCGCGACCCGCCCGCGCCCGCCGCGCCAGCGCTACCGCCTGGGCCGTCGC
>JAEYOT010000434.1 GCA_023411445.1 Pseudomonadota bacterium | reverse complement strand
GCCCTGGCCTGGCTCTCAGCGCGCTCAGCCTGACCCAGAGCGTCGAAGTGTCGCTGATGAAGGACGGCGTGGCGACGAGCGCCGAGCAGCGGGCGGCGCCGATCGTGGCGGGCAAGCGCGCGCTGGGGCGCGCCTTCTTGTCGCTCGAGCCTGGCTACACGCAACGTCCCCTGATCGGCGTGCTGGACTTGAAGGTGGGCGAGCGCGTTCGCTCCTTCGTGAGCGACCTGACTCCGAGCCAGAGCTCGCTGCAAGACGACTTGGCCACCACCTTCACCTTCGACGTGACGGCCAGCGCGCTCGCCGTGAAAACCGAGTACCGGCTGCGCGTGCTCGAAGCGGATACGACACCGCTGCTGGCGTTCCCAGAGACGGGCTACGCGCCGCTCTTGGCACAAGCGCTCGAGCCGTTCGCCCTCGTGCTCGTGCCGATGACCATCAACGGCTACGCGCCGCGCGTGGGCCAGCAGGAGCTGTCGCAGATCGAGCAGCGGCTGCTGTCGCTGTATCCGGCCGCCAGTGTGCGCCTGAGCGTGGCGCCCGCTTTCGTGAGCGCTCGCACCGTGGACGGCGAAGGCAACGGCTGGGAAGAGACGCTGGACGACCTGCTCGAGTACCGTGCCGACGACCAGCCCGAGCCGCACGCGTTCTACTACGGGCTGGTGGCTCCCGCCGCGACCTACTCGGCGTACTGCGGCAAGAGTTGCTTGCTCGGCCTCTCCAACGTGCCACGGGCCGACGACGAGTACGAACGCGGCGCCGTCGGCGTCGCGGTGTTTCAAGACGGAACGGGCAAAAACCTCGCGTGGGACACGCTGGCGCACGAGCTGGGGCACGCGCTCGGTCGCACCCACGCGGATTGCGGCGATCCGGGCTTGCTCGATCCGTACAACCCGTACGAGGACGGCGGGCTCGGTCCCACCTACGGCTACGATTTTTCGACCTCGCGCTTGATCAAGCCCAAGCAGTACCGCGACGTGATGAGCTACTGCGAGCCGGTGTGGGTGTCGGACTACACGTACTCCGGGCTCTTCGAGCGGCTGGCTGCCATTCAGCGCCAGGCTTTACGTGTGCTTTCGCTGACGCCCGCCACGCCTCACCGCGTCGCGCGCATCGATCGCTTCGGTGTGAGCAGCTGGCGCGGTCAGCGCTCCGCCCCGACCTCGGGGGACCTGGCATCGTTTACGCTGCTTTCGGCGGACGGCCGCCAGGTGGGCGTGGCGCGCGGTCGCGTGGCGCGGCACGATCACCTGCCTGGCGGCAGTGTGTGGCTGCTCCAGAGCGACCTGGCTGCGCCGGCGGCCCACAGCGTGGATTTGCGCCCGGCGGGCGGCAACGTGCTCCCGCTCTGACTTGAACCGGTGCAGAGGTGGTGTCAGGCTCCGCCGCCAGATGTCGCCGCTCTCGCGTGAAGCCATCTTCACGGTTCTGTCAGGCCTCACGGTGCTCGCTTGTGACAAGTCGACCACGCCGCGTGCCGAGCCCGCAGCCTCGGCGGCGCCGCCGCTCGCCTCCGCCGCCGAGGTGCCAAAAGCGGTCGGCTCCGCCACGCCAGCTCCTTCTGCCAGTCAGGGCAAAGAGAAGAGCTGCGCTCCGGGCGGCTGCGCTCCCGGGATGTGCGGTGCGAACAAGTGACGCTTGCGGTCGGTGCGAGCCCTAGCGCCGAGCTGGGCTGGGCGTTACCCGAACAGCTGGGGGAACGTGCGGCAGTGCTCGAGCTCGTGCGGCAGCACGGCTTCAACGCCACAGCCTTTCAGACCTTGGAGGAGGGGTACCGCTATTTCTTCTCCGGCGGCGGCACGGTGGCTTACGTGGACACGGGCGCGGCCTGGGTCGCAGCTGGTGCGCCGCTGGCAGCGCCGCAGGAGATCCCGACGCTGGCGAGCGCGTTCTTGCGTAGCGCCGCGCACAGCGGTCGCCGCGCCTGCTTCTTTGGTACGGAGGAGCGGCTGCGCGAGCTGGCCGGCCCTCGGCTGCGCTCGTTTCGCATCGGGGAGCAGGCGGTGTGGGATCCACAGCGCTTCGAGCAGACGCTGGGGCGGCGCCGTAGCTTGCGCGAGCAGCTGCGCCGGGCGCGAGCCAAGGGCGTGCGCGCGCGGCTGCTGACGCCGGCAGAGCTGAGCTTCGGCGCGACGCGCGAGCAGATCGTCGAGGTGGCGCGGCGGTGGCAGGCGGCGCGGCTGCTGTCACCCATGGAGTTTCTGGTACGGCTCGAGCTGTTCAGCTTTCCGGAGGAGCGCCGCTGCTTCGTCGCGGAGCAAGGTGGACGCGTGGTGGCGCTGGCCGGCGTGGTGCCGGTGCCGGCGCGGGGCGGCTGGTTCGTGGAAGATTTAGTGCGCGATCCCGGGGCGCCCAACGGCACCAGCGAGCTGTTGATCGACGCGGTGATGCGTTGGGCGGCGCAGCAGGGCTCGAGCTGGGTCACGCTGGGGCTCGCGCCGCTGTCCGGCGACGTCTCGCCGCTCTTGCGCGCGGTCCGCTCCAGCGGGCGGCTGCTCTACGACTTCTCCGGCTTGCGCTCGTTTCGCGCCAAATTCCAGCCGGATCAGTGGCTGCCGATCTACTTGTCGCACCCGCCCTCGCAGCGCGGCTGGCGCTCGCTGCTCGACGCTGCCATCGCCTTCAAGATCAGCCTAGCAAGGTGAGCACGATGCCGCTGACGATGCCGAGCACCGCCGGCAGCTTCTTCAGGCCGTTCACCTCTTTGAACAAGAAAAGCCCGGCGGCGAACGCGATCAGCGTGCTGCCGCGGCGGATGCTCGCCACGAGCGAGATGAGCCCCTCCGGCTCGCGCAGCGCGTGAAAATAGGCAAAGTCAGCGCAGAGCAAGCACAGCGCGAGCAGCGGGATGCTGAAGCGTAGCTGAAAGCGGCCCGCGTCCAGCGCGCCTTGCTCCCGGCGCCGGCGGCGTGCCCGCGACGAGAGCAACGCGAGCGGTGCGAACAGCACGAGCAGGTAGATCGAGAACCAGGCTTGCACGGTGGCCGGCTGTAGCCCTAGCTGCGCGAGCAGCACCTTGTCGTACAGGCCGCTGGCCGCGCCGAACAGCGTGCCCAAGATCATGAAGCCGACCCAGCGATCGCGGTGGAAGTGAACGCCTTCGAGCCGACCCGCCACGGACAAGCCGAAGAAGGAGAGCAGCGTGGTGAGGATGCCCAGCAGCTGCAGCCACGACGGACGCTCGCCGAGCAGGAGGATCGCCGCGCCTAGCGTCCAGAGCGGGCTAGTCGCGCGGATCGGCGCGGCCAGCGAGATGGGCAGGTGCTTGACCGCCAAGTAAGTGCACATCCACGACGACGCCACGATGGCGGACTTGAGCAGCAGCAGCGCGTGCTCGCGCCAGCCGAGCGGCGGCACGATGAGCGCCGCTGGCAGCAGCCCCGGCCACAGCGCTTGCAGCACCAGCAGGCAGCTCCACACCGCAGCAGCCGTCCCGGTGCTGGCGCACAGCACCGGGATGACCGGGTTGTTCTTGAGCGCGTGCTTCTGACAGATGTCGTAGAGCCCGAGCAGCGCGGCGGAGGTGAGGCTGAGCCAGGCCCAGTGCATGAAGCGCGGGCGTCGTACTAGAGGCCGCGGCTCCAGGCTAGGCGAAACAGTCCGTCGCAGCCGTATTGCGCTAGCTGCTCGCGGCCTACGGCTGCCAGTCCGCGGCTCACGGTGCGTAACGCCAGCTCCACCGCTTCGTACGGGCGCAGGCGGCGGCCGTCGATCTCGTGCGCGGCCAAGAGCACGTTGACCAGGTAGGCTAGCTCCTCGCTGCGCTGGGTGAACAGCTCGGGACCGCGCTCGGCCAGCGCGCGCAGCTCTTGGATCACCAGCGGCTCCTCCATGGCGCGCGAGCCGCGCAGTAGCCCCGTGACCGGTGTGGCCCGGGCAGGGGCTAGCGACGCCGGGGCCAGGTTTCGGAAATAGGCCCGCGTCAGCGCGTCGCGCTCGGTGAAGGGCGTCTCCTGCTCGGGCGCGCGCGCCAGCCGCAAGAAGGCCTTGGCGGCGCTGGGCGCCACGTAGCCGCGCTGGGCGCGGCGCTCCTCTCGCTCGCCGGCCACGTCCTCCTCGAGCGTCTCCTCCGCGCCGAGGACCGAAGCGAGCCCGTCGCCATCCTCGAGCTGGGCGCGCGAGAGCGCCGCGCAGCGCTCGAGCAGGTCGACCACGAGCGAGTGGTGGTCGCTATCGAGCGCCAAGAGCGCGCTGAGCACGGTGTCCCAGCCTTCGCCGCCGCGCCAGATCAGCTGGTAGTCGTCGAGCTCCTCGCTCAGGCAGTCGCTGAGCGCCTTTTCCGCCAGCTCGGCGTCGTCATCGCCGGCTTGCAGCTCCTCCGCCAGGTCCGCCAGGCTGAGCACCAGCACCTTGCGGTGGAGCGCCAGCGTGAGCAAATCCGGCGACAGCTCGGCCAGGCGCTCGGCGACGAAGCGCTCGCCCGCCTCCAGCATGACCTCTAGCCACAGCACGAAGCGCCCCGCGTCGAAGCGCTCGTCGTCGCCGGCGCGGTCGCTCCGCCATAGGTCCAGATCGAAGAGCTCGGCGAGTTGCTCG
>JAEYOT010000427.1 GCA_023411445.1 Pseudomonadota bacterium | reverse complement strand
GCGCTCCGCACCAGGTCCTCGCTCAGCGGCGCGCCGCGCATGAGCGCCGAGCCTTGCGTGCCGAGTCGGAAGCCAGAGCCGGTCAGCTCGAGCTGTCCGGCTGCGATGCGGTCGGGCGCGTAGCTGCAGGTCGGGCTGCGCGCACAGTCAGGGCCGAGCGGGGCGAAGTCGGTCGCGATGGCGCGCGGCATGCCGGCTTCCGTGAGCGTGTGCAGCGCGTCGCCATCGGACGCGACGCCGAGGTAGCGGCCGCTGGCTTCATCGAAGCGCAGCGGGTTCAGCTCGCCGCCGAGCGCGGTGACCTTCACCGTCAACGCGCCGCGCTGCGTGAAGCTGACGCGCGCGCCGCGGATGGTCGTGTCGCTGCCCAGCTCGTCCTGCTTGCGCACGCTGAGCACGATGCCGCGACCCAGCTGGGCTCCCGCGTCGCCCAGCGTCGCCTCGAACGTCGGGCTCGAGTAGGTGAGGTAGTACTTGGCCGGGTAAGTCCAGTCGATGTAGCGGTTCGAAAGCTCCAGCCCCGCTTCGTTCAGCTTGGTGCGAAAGTAGCTCGGCGCGTCGCGCGGGCTCGCCTCCTCGGTGAGGTCCAGGGCGAGCCGCGTTGGCTCCGGCGCGGCGAAGAACCAGATGCTGTCCACCCGCACACCGACGCTCACTTTGCCGGCCGTGGCCTGCAAGATCAGGCGATTGGAGGCGAAGCCGAAGTGGTCGTTGGCGCGCGTGGCGACTTGGCTGGGACGCGAGTCGCGGTTGTCGAAGTTGTACACCACACTGCCGCTCTCGCTCACGTCCAGCAGGACGGGCGTGCCCGCCACGCTACCGGGCTCGAGTGCGCTGGCCTGCGCCGACCACAGCGCGACCGAGCTCGCCAGCACGCGGGCTCCGCGCATCTGTCAGCGGCTGGCGGAGCGAGCGGCGAGCTCCGCTCGGATGTACGGCCACATCACGGTGCCCTGATCACCCACGTACTTGCGCACGATCTGCATGCTGCGCGGATCGACTAGCATGTTCAGCGGGGCCGAGTCCGGAGAAGCGTAGGCGCCCATCTGTAGCTCCGGGTCCGCGACCATCGGAAAATTCGTGCGGAAGGTGGCGATCCACCGCTCCACGTCGGCCATGCTGGCCGGGTCCCGCTCGGCGTCCTGAAACAAGGTGCTGAGGATGACCAGGCCCTCGGGGCCGAGCTCCTCCTGAAAGCGGGGCAGCGTGCGGTGCTCACTCACGCACGCGCTGCACCAGATGGCGGCGGTGTTGAGCAAGATCAAGCTCACGCCCTTGCTGCCGGTGGGATCGTAGTAGTCCGACAGCGCCACCGTCTCGCGGTTCTGCTCGCTGGGCGCGACGCGCTCGGGCGCGCGGTAGCCGGTGAAGCACGCGTTGCTCACTCGATCCCCTGGCTCGGTGCCGACGCCGTCCGTAGGGTAGTCCGGAGCAGCGCAGCCAGAGCTCTGACCCAGCAGCTCGGCTGGGATCTCCGGGGCACCGCTGCCGCAGCCAGCGAGCAGGCAGCACAGCGCGAGCACGCAGTGCCTCAAGGCTTGACCCTCACGCCGATGGTCGTGAGCACGGGCAACGGATCGTCGAACGCGATGCTCGCGCCGTCCTCGCTGACCACGCCGTCGCTGACCTTCTGCCACTGGCCGTAGCCGGCCCACTCCTCCAGCACGTCCAGCCCCAGCATGAACAGCTCCACCTCGGTGCCGGGCTCGAGCTCGGCGCTGTTGCTCAGGCTCACGCTGGCGCCTGGGCAGAGGTGCGTCTCCACTGGTGCGAGCGTGTAAACGACGGCAAAATCCTGCCCCAACGCGTCGATGGCCGCGGAGGGCAGGCGGGCGGCGCGGAAGCTCAGCTGGCTCTCGTCCTCGTATGTCAGCGTGTCGAACTGCACGACCGCGTCGGACGCCAGCTCCAGCGTGACGTCGTCCGACGTCGCGGCCGCGCCGGCGCGGAGCTCCACGCCTTGCTCGAAGTCAGGCAGGCGGACAGCCACCAGCGTACCGAGCTCGCTCGTGCCATCACCGAGCCCGACCGCGAGCTTGCCCCACTGCTTGCCGTCCCCGTATTTGAGGGCGGGGGCGTCGAAATCGTCGTTGACCGTTTCGGCTAGCACGCCGCTGTCGGGCACGTCCGCGTTGATGCACAGGTTCTTGCCGCAGATCTGCACCAGGCCCGAGGAGGTGGGCTCGCCATCGGCGTCGACGATGCGAGCGGACACGTCCTCCACGAAGCGCGCGTCCGCGGGCGTCTCTCGGCCCGGGCCGGGCGGACAGGTCTGCGGTGCCGAGCTGCCGCCCGCGGCCCCGCCGCTAGCGCTGGCTCCGCTACCGCCAGCTCCGCCCGTCGTCTCGGCCGGGTCGCTGGAGCAAGCCGAGGCGGCCAGCAAGAGCGATGCGGCGAGCGAGAAGCGGAGCGACGGAGTCACCCCCGCATTATGCCCGAGAATGCGGGGCGTGCCGAGGTGAGAGCCGACGCCCCTAGAAGGCGACGCCGAGGTAGAGGCGCAAGGCCTGGGCCAGGCTGGTGTCCGCTGCTTCCGTATCGCTCGCGGCTTGGTTGACCGCGGCGGCGGCGCCGCTGGTGTAGCCGAGACCCGCCATCGGGAACAGCACGGCGTACTCCAGCTTGGCGAAGAAGCCGCCCATGCGCCCGAGCTCGTCGTTGAGAGAGCCGTCTTTGCTCTGGAAGTAGAGCTGGCCGTTCACCTCGACGCCCAGGTCGCGATCGTGGCCGGGCGTCTGCATGAACTCGCTCGCGCGCGACCAGATCGCGGCGATGCCGCCGCCGATCTTCTGGCCGTTGGGATCGCGCAAGAAGTCGTACTTCACGCTCGGACGGAAGTAGTAAGTGCCCTGCACGCGCGTCAGCAGGTTGCGGTACAGGATGAGATCTAGCCCGTAGCTCGGGTGGAAGCGGAAGGTCGAGACGGTGTGGTCACCGTTCTGGTTCTGGAAGCCGCTGCCGGGCGTGAGGCTGTCGACGTCCGAGTCACCCGAGGCCCAGCCGAACTTGAAGCCGAGCTGCAGCTTGTTCTCGGCCAAGAGCTGCTCGATCTCGGCGGCGAAGCCCCAGCTGCGCAGCTTGTAGTCGCGGTCAGCTGCCGTGGAGCCTTCCTCCGTACTGATGTTCGCGATCGTGCCTTGGACGGTCGCGACCTCGGTCTCGAAGCGGAAGCCACGGTACAAGAGCTGCAGCCACGCGTCCGGCAGCCAGATGTTGGCGTCGCGCCGCACGAACGTGATGTCCGCGCCCGCGCAGCCGAGCGCCGCGCCTCCGCTCGTGCAGGCACCCGGGTGGTCCGTAGCGAGCAGCTGGTGGCGGTACTGGAGCTGGACGCCGCCGTTCAGCACCACTTCGCCATTATTCAGCGCGGCCTTGAGGAGCTCGGGGCTCTTCTTGCGCGCGATGCTGAACGTGTACTGGTTCACGTCGTCCAGCTGGGCCACGTCGTAAGGCTGGCCACGCTCGAGCGAGATGTTGTCGCTGGTGGGGCCGTCGTTCGGGAAGTCCATCGCGGCCGAGACGTACAGATCCAGCGATTTGACGCCGCTGATGATCTGCGCGCGGTCGATCGTCGACTGGTAGTCGTCGTCGTGGCCGTCGCCCGCGTTCCACACCATGCCGAGACCCCAGTGGTTCGGCATACGACCGAAGCGCAGCTGGCCGACGGGAGTCACCCACTCGGCCCACACGCGCTTGACCAAGATGCTGTCGCGCAAGCTGTTGCGACCGGAGCTGGGCGTGCTCGCGTCGTCGTCCAGCACGCCGAGCGGCGCGTAGCCGGAGCGGCCGCGCACCGAGCCACCGCTCGCGTCGTAGCCGCTCGGCGTGGAGCCGAGCACGATGTTGTCCAGCAGGTCGATCTGCGTCAAAACGCGCAGGTTGTCCGAGACGTGAAACTCCGGCGTGAGCCGGAAGCGGAGGTTGGCGCCCGCGTTGGTGTTGTCGTCGCAGCCGCGCGTGGCGTCGCCGAAGCCGTCCTGCGTGCCGCTGCCCACCTCGTCGGGCGTGCACAGCGCCGGACCAATCGTGTCGCTCGCGTTGGAGTTGCTGCCGCTCACGAAGCGGTAGCGATGATCCAGCGGGCGCGGCCACAGCGCGGTCGACGGTGGATCGACGCGGCCCAAGTGAAACTTGTAGAACAGCTCACCGCGAGCGCGGAACTGCCCGTGCCACTCGAGGATGGCGCGCGTGTGCGTCCACCAATCTTCAGCGAACACGGCGTCGCCGGCGGCGGGCTTGGCGGTGGGGCGCTGGCTGCCTTGGCGCTCGAGCGCCTCGCTATCGGCGGCAGGCTCGGGCCACACCGGTAGGGGAGTGAGACCGGGCTGCGCCGGCGGGAGCGCGCTGGGCTCAGCTGCGGGCTCTTCGTCTTCGGTCGCTTCAGCCGGCGGAGCTTCTGTCGGCGCAGCAGCAGGAGCTGGTGCGGCGGGTGCCGGCGTTGTTGGAGCCGGCGCTGCAGGAGCCGGTGCCGCTGGCGCTGCTGCGGGCGGAGTCGGCTCCGCAGGCTGCGGCTCCGCGGGGCGCTTGGCGTCCGGCGCGGGCTGCTGCGCGAGGGAGTGAAAAGCCAGGGTGGCGCTGAACGCCGAAACCAGTAAAGCGGAGCGTTTTCGCATCGATACTCCGCCTGTGTCCAGAGCGGCGGCGAGTCCCTTTCGCATCGCCCTGTCGGACTGTCAACCTTGGCCTTTTTTGAAGGCGGTCATGACGTCCGTCGCGTAGCGATTGGCCTCGGCCAGGGCCGCCGTCATGGACGCAGAAGGCGGCTCGGAAATGGTGCGGGGCACCGCCGGAGCGTCGTCCGCCGTCTTTGGGACCGAGCGACTCTCGGGGTCCTGCTCGAGCAGCTGGGGCATCGCCATCGAGAGCGTCTTGGCGACCTTGGACAGCTCTGCCTGGGCCTTCCAGCCGGGCGACTCCGGCAAGGCCAGCGCCAGGCGCACCGCTTCACCTAGTGCGCGGGCGCTGTCGTAACGAAGGTCCCGGTGCTTGGCCAGGGCGCGCGCCAGCACCAAGTCCAGCGCCGGCGGGCAGCCAGGGACCACCCGGCTGATGGGGGGAGGCGCTTCGTCCAGCTGAGCCGCGCGCACGGCCAGCTCCGTGCGGTCGGGGCTATCGAACGGGGTCGTCCCGGTCAGCATCTCGTACAAGACGATGGCTGCGGCGTAGAGGTCGGCGCGCGGATCCAGCGGCTGCCCCATCACCTGCTCGGGCGCCATGTAAGCGCCGGTGCCGGGCGCCATGCCGCCGCTCTGCTTGGCGAGCTCCGCCGGCAGCCGAGCGATGCCGAAGTCCGTCAGCTTGGCGATGTTGTCCGTACGAATGAGGACGTTGGCGGACTTCACGTCGCGGTGCACGATGCCCATCGCGTGCAGGCTCTCCAGCGCGCCGAGCAGCTGCGCCAGGTAGTGCCAGGCTTGAGCGTAGGGGAGCCGAGGCAGCGTGCTACCGGCCGAGGCGCGCATGAGCAGCTCCGCCAAGGACTCCCCCTGAACCAGCTCCATCGCGATGCAGAGCTCGCCGTCGTGATCGAACAAGCCGAAGCAATGCACGATGTTCGGGTGGCTGAGCTGGCCCAAGATCTCCGCTTCGTGGCGAAACAAGCGCTCGGCGCGGGGCTTGCCGCGGATCAGCGGGTGCAGCACCTTGAGGGCCACCGGATGGGGCGGCGTGCTCGCGAACCGGCCGGCGGGATTGTAGTAGAGCCAGCCGCGGTACACGACGCCCATCCCGCCCTCGCCGATGACGTGACCGAGCACGCACTTACCGAAGTCTCCCAGCGTGACTTCACTCCCGGGTCCTATGCGCTGGCGCGAGCCGGGCGAGCCCGGGACCTGCAGGCCGCACTGAGGACAAAACCGCGCCTCGGGGACGAGCACGGTTCGGCAAGAAGCACAGAGAGCCACGGTGGTCCGATGCTAGCCCATCTCTCGTTATGATGTGATTGAAGCGCTCCTTCCGATTGCACTTGTTCGCGCAGTTTGAAACCATGGCTTCCACTCGGCCTTTTTGCGCCCGTTTCGTCCCCCCATCTTCTTCAGGAGAAGCCCCGTTGCTCTCGACTCATTCTCGCCGCTCGCGTTCGCTAGCGTCAGCCTCGCGCCGCACGTTCGCCGTACTCGCCGGCCTCCTCCCGCTGCTCGCCGCGCCGCCCGCCCAAGCGCAGCAGACCGTGGATCACGGCACCAGCGTGCAGCGCTTCCAGGCCGCGCCTGGTCCGCGCAACTTCTTCACGCTGCGCGGCGCCCGCACCGACGGCGAGAAGGCGTGGAGCGCTGGCTTGATGGCAAACTACGCGCTCGAGCCGCTGACGGTGCGCGCCTGTAGCTCTGTCGAGGTGTGCGCGCCCGGCACGGACGTGAAGGCGATCGAGAACATGGTCACGGGCGACGTGCTCGGCTCCTTCACGATCGTGCCCCGCGTTCAGCTCGGTCTGCGCGTCCCCGTCACGTGGGTCAAGGGCGTCGGCATCACGGAGGATGGCCACAACGAGAGCGAGGGCATCAACGCGGTTGGTCTGGGGGACGCGGAGCTGGAGGCCAAGTTTCGTCTCTACGGCGAGGCCGACGCGCCGTTCGTGATCGGGGCGGCCGTGTTCGGCACGGCACCACTCGGACAAGCCACGGCCGAGGACAAGTTCATCGGCGACAAGCACCCGACCGTGGGTGGCCGCGCCATCTTCGACGGCGAAGCGCAAGGCTTCTCCTTCGCCGGCAACCTCACCGGCGTGTACCGCAAGTCGGTCGAGATCGGCAGCACCAAGGTTGGGTCGGAGTTCCGTTACGCCGTCGCCGCCGGCTACCGCGTGAGCCCGGTATTCCGTGTGATGGGCGAGGTGTTCGGCACGACGCGCTTCACCACCACCAACGGCGAGAACACGATGGAGGGCCTCGGTGGCTTCCAGATCTCGCCGCTCGGCTCGTCGTGGCAGGTCACGCTGGGTGGCGGCACTGGCATCGTGAAGGGCGTGGGCGTGCCCAAGGTGCGCGCCTTCTTGGGCCTGCTCTACGCGGCAGAAGGCAAAGATCCGGACGGCGACGGCATCGAGGGCGCCGCCGATCAGTGCCCGACCGAGCCGGAGGACTTCGACGGCTACGAGGACAGCGACGGCTGCCCCGACTACGACAACGATCTGGACACCATCCCGGACAGCGCGGACAAGTGCCCGAACGCGGCCGAGGATATGGACGGCTTCGAGGACGGCGACGGCTGCCCCGAGCTGGACAACGACAAGGACGGCATTCCCGACACCGGCGATCGTTGCCCCAACGAGCCTGAGACCAAGAACGGCTACAAGGACGACGACGGCTGCCCGGACGAAGCCGACACGGACAACGACGGCGTGCCGGATTCACGCGACCAATGCCCGAACGATCCTGAAGACACTGATGGCTTCGAGGACACTGACGGCTGCCCGGATCCGGACAACGACGGGGACGGCATCCTCGACGCCGACGACGAGTGCGTCGACGAGCCCGAAACCGTGAACGACTTCGAGGACCAAGACGGTTGCCCGGATGAGGCGCCGCCCAAGAAAGGGCAGCGACGCTGATGCGAGCCGCGCAGAGCAGCGTCGCCGTGCTCGGCTTGTTGCTCTTGGGTTGCGCCGGTGGCGGCGCGGGGGCGGCGACGCCC
>JAEYOT010000409.1 GCA_023411445.1 Pseudomonadota bacterium | reverse complement strand
GCTGCGCGAAGGGGCCGACGCTGGCCGGAGCGTCCAATGAGTCGCCCCGAGCTCCGTCGGCGCGCGCGCCGAGCGCGAGCAGCGCCGCGCCGCTCGTGCCCACGCCAAAGCGCGCATGATCGAAGCGCCGAGCTGCCGCTTCCAGCGAGGTCAGCGCGCTCCTGCCGCGCACGCCCCGCGACGCGTCCACCTCGTAAGCCCACACGGTGCCGCTCTCGCCGCTGACGGCAGCGCGTGCGTCCACCGTGAGCGCGGTGCCTGACAGGTGGTCCCAACGCACGAAAGACGTGGACTGTGGCGTGAACAGCTGGGCGTCGACGCGCACGCCGCCCTGCAAGTAGCCGAACGCGGCGATGTCCAGCGCGCGCGGCGCCGGACGGCCTTGATTGGACGAGAACGGCACATGGATGCCGCTGCCGACGAGCAAGCCGTCGTCACCGCGCCACTCCGCGCTCGGGAACAGCACGCCGACGCGGTCGGGCGAGCGCAGCCACAAGTACGGCAGCCACACGAGCGGCACGGGCCCGGCGCGCAGCACCGCGCGCTCGACGATCACGTCGCTCGGCGGCGCGATGGTCACGCTGTGGTAACCGAGGGTGACCGGCGGCTCCTCGCAGCGGCAGAAAGCGATATCACCGCTACCCTCGACGCTGATGCCGCGCGGCCCACGCTGCAGCCGCACTCGCTCACCTCCGAGCCGGTAGCGGCCCACCGTGACGACCACGTCACCGGAGAGCGACAGCTGGCCCAGGTCAGCGTCCACTTCCAGGTGCTTCGCCGAAAAGTCGACGTGAAACTCACGACCCTGCTCGGGCGGCTGTGGGACCTCCGCGCGCGCGCTCGCAGCCGTGAGCGCGGCGCAAGCGAAGGCGGCACTAAAGGAAGAGCGGGGCACGCCTCAGAATCGAGTCGGCGCTGCCGCTGCGCTGGCCGCTTGGCTGGAACCCGTCAACGCGAGCTCGTGCGGCGTGAAGCTGAGCGACACGTAGAGCTCGGAGGCCGGACTATAGAACAGGTTGCGGCGCCGTCCGTCCTCGCCCAGCTGGTTGCTGGAGTTGCCGTAGCCAATCTCGAAGGACAGGCTCTGCGCGAGGCGCACGGACACCTCCGTATTGAACTGCGTCGTCACCACGTGGCGGCTGTCGTCCTCGCTGACGGTCACGTCCGTGCATCCCGTCGCCACCACGCCGCACAGCTCCACGCGCTCCGGCAAGTCGTACTTCCACGCGGGGGCGAACGCGAAGTCCGTCGTCCACACCACCGCGTCTCCAAAGTCGAAGCGGATGCGCGCCGAGCCGGTGATCTGGTCGCGCACCAGGCTGGAGCCGGAGAGCTGGTCGCCCGCGACGCTCCGCCCATCTGGCGATAGCCTCACGCGCTCGAGCGAGGGGTTCGTGGGCACCGTCGCGCGCGAGAACCAGCGGTCGTAGCCAACCGCCAAGCGCACCGTAGAGAGCAGGAACGGCTTGTACTGCCCTTCGAGGATAGGACGGATGTTGAGCAGCCCGACCACCGCGCCCGCGGAGAAATAGCGGCCCGAGCGGTAGCTGGTCTTCGAGGTGGGGACGCCCAGCACGAGGGGCCGAACCTCGAGCAGCGTGCCGTTCGTGTCCGTAGGGCCGAGGAAGCGATGGCCATAGACCAGCGCCAGGTTCGTATCGATGAAGGACCACTCGCCCTGGCGCGTGGTCGCATCGTTATTGGTGAGCTCTCTGAACAAACCGCCAACCAGGCGGACGCTCAGGAGCCGCCCGGGATCGTCGCGCAAGTAGTAACGGGCCTCCGTGGCGAGGCCCATCGTGTACGTGGGATTGGCAGACTGCGGCTGATCGCCGACGCCCAAGGTCTGCGCGGACACGTGGTGCTCCCACGAGAAAACGGTGTGGTGATAGGGCGGGAGACGAGGCGGCGCGCTCGCCGCTGGCTCTTGCGCGACTTGATCCGAGGGCCGAGGCGTCGCCGCCGGTTGGGCCGAGGCGCCGGCTGCGGCCAGGCTCACGAGCAGGGAGCAGACGCCCACGCGGGCCGAAGAGTGCTTTCCGTACGCCATCGCCGGGGCTGACACGGTACCACTGCCCGGGCCCGGGCGTCCTGCTGTCCCTCCGGGCCAGGTCGAGCTAAGGTGCGGCGCCTATGTCGAGCCCCCTCCCTGCGACCGAAATCACCGCTCTTCTGGGGCGAGGCACCCACTTCGAGGGCAAGCTCTCTTTCGACGGGCGGGTGCGGATCGACGGCAGCTTTCGGGGCGAGATCAGCAGCGAGGACACGCTGATCGTGGGCGACGGGGCCGAGGTCGAGGCCGAGATCCTGGCCGGCACCGTGATCATCAAGGGCGGCTCGGTCAGCGGCAACGTGCGGGCCCGGCGCTCCATCGAGCTGTACGTCCCCGCTCGCGTGTCTGGCACCCTGCAGGCGCCCGAGGTGTTCATGGACAAGGGCGTCCAGTTCTCCGGCAGCTGCACGATGGCGCCGATCGACTGAAGGCACACGACCGGGTGCGCGGGAGTCGCACCCGCACCGACCGGGGTGCGGCGCGGTTTCACCGGCAGTGCAAGATGGGGTGTCAACGGCAGCATGTCTTCGATTTGCAACAGTCGGATCCGGCTTGCAGCAGGGGTCTTCAGTGCCCATGAGCTTGGCGCCGCAAAGCGCGTCTCGGGAGGAACGAAACTTCGGCCAGAGCCGTAGTCTCTGGGTAGGCTCAGCTTGGAATCGTCGGCTCCCAGCTCCGGCACGCTCCCTGCAGCTCACCAAGGTAGCGAAGATGAAAACCCTGCGGTCCCTCTCCCTCGTCGCTCTTCTGGCTCTCGGCTCCGGCAACGCGCTGGCAAGCTCGCCGACGGACGTCACCCGCTTCGACACCAAGTTGCCACAGAGCAATCGCCCCGCAGGCGGCGCGCGAGCGCTCGTTTATGCCTCACCAGAGCTCGTGCGAAGCGTGGTGCTGGACTATGGCAACTACGCTCATTACTTCGACCCGGACAAGGGCAAGAACCCGAAGCGCAAGTGGGCGAGCCGCATCGTCGGTAAGTCCGGCGACAAGACCGACTTGTACCTGGAGGTACCGATCCTCAAGGGCGCGGCGAGGATCTGGGCCATCGTGCGCTTCGACGCGCCCAAGAAGGTGGGCGACGCCGAGATCGTCACGGGCCACATGATCAAGGGCAACGTCGACAAGCTGCACGCCAAGTGGAAGATTAAGCGCGCCGACGACAACAGCACCGAGCTGCAGCTCGAATTCTTGGTCGTGCCCAAGCTGCCCGTGCCGGATTCGCTCTTGGCGGATGAAGCGCGCAGCGCCGCCGCCAAGGCCGTCACCGGCATGAAGGGCGAGGCGCTGAAGCGAGCGGCCGGCAGCTGATCGTCCCGTACGCGCCGAGGCGGAGCGCGCCGCTTGACGGAGCAGCCTTCCGCCGCTAGCGCCAGAGTGTGCTCCTCCAACTGGTGCCCAGCGAGCGGCAGGTCGAAGCGCTAGCTCGCGAGGGCAAGCCGGCTCAAACGCTGCGCTCGCTCATCCTGCAGCTGGCAGACGAAGCAGCTCCCGATCGCGAGCGCGCGGGTCCGGAGGTGACGCGCTTGATCGCCGAGGCCGTGTCGCCGGAGGCGGAGCTCGCGGAGCTGCTCGACTCGGGTTTGGGGGTACTGCGGCAGATCGGCGTGGACCAGGCGACGCTCGCGGCGCTGCCCGGCACGCGAGCGCGCCTGTTCGCGCGCGCGCTGGAGCGAGCCGATAGCGCGCTGGCTGCCGCCCAGCTGCGCGACGAGCGCGGCGACGTGTGGCTGGCGATGGGTGCGCTCCGCGAAGACGTGCTCCCGGGCGTGCGCGAGGTGGTCGTGAGCGCGTGGGGGCGGCTCGGGGTTGGGGAGCTGGCGTTCCTGGAGCGCCTGCACGACGTGCTGCGACGGCGCGGCGGCGGCGTGAGCCTACGCTTCCCTGGCCTCACGGGGGAGGCCTCGCGCCGCGCCGTGGAGAGCGAGCAAGCGCGGCTGGAGGCGCGCTGGGCGGACGCCAATGACGCGCCAGCGGTGGTGCGCGACGACGACAAGGCGGCGGAGTCGCTCACGCTCACCATCACGCGTACGCCGAATCTCGCGAGCGAGGCGCGCGCCGCCGTGCGCGCGGTGCAAGAGAAGCTGAGCCGCGGAGCCAGGCTGGATCGCATCGCGATCGTGCCGCTCGAGCTGTCGGAGGCGTTCCTCGAAGAGCTACGCTCGGCGCTGTGGACGGCTGGGCTGCCGTTTAGCGAGCCGCGCGGACGCCCGCCGATCGCCGGCCCCAACGTCCACGCGACGCTCGAGCTGCTGCGGCTGGTGGGCGGGCCGATCCGCCGAGACGCGCTGCTGGACGTGCTGGCGGCGCCGGGTCTACGCACCGAGCGCTGGTTTGGAGAGGGCGGTCGCGCTGCGCTCGGCGCGCTGCGTGAGCTGCTCGCGCGCACGCCGGTCGGCTTCGACCATGACGGCAGCTTGCTGCTCGCGCGCCTGCGCGCTCTGGCCGAGCAACGCCCGGACGCGCGCCGCCAGGCCGCCGTCGTAGGTCTGACGCGGATTCTGGATGATCTGCGCGCTCTGTCCGCGCAGAAGACGCGAGCCGAGCTGGTGCGCGAGCTGTCGGCGCTGGTGGACGCGCTCGGGCTACTGACGGTGCCGCCGCGCGTGCTGGCGCTGGCGCTCACGTCGCGTGAAGCGGGCTCGCGCGAGCTACTCACCGCGCTGTCCGACGACGCGCGGGGCAGCGCGACGTTGTCGCTCGCC
>JAEYOT010000389.1 GCA_023411445.1 Pseudomonadota bacterium | reverse complement strand
ACCCAGGCCTGCGAGCGCGGCCAGCAGCGTGTCCTCGAGCGCTGCTTCCGCGTCGCGCTGCGAGCCGAGCAGCGCCATGCAGGTCCTCCCGAGCACGACCCCGTGGGACGCGACCAGCAAGGCCAGGGCGCCGGAGTGATCGCTGCGGGCGATGGCGTCCAGGATGGCGCGGTCGCCGGACTGGGCGGGGCTCGGCTCCGCGCGGCTCTCTTCTGGGGCCGAGGGCGGGGTGGACTGCTCTGCGTGACCGGGAGTGTTCATGTGCGCCTGCGTTCACAACGAGCCGGGACGACGTCGCTTACGGATTTTCTCCAGCCCATCGCTGGTGGACGCTCGAGGCGCGATTTGGGTCTGTCGTTTCGTGCGCGAGCCCGGGCTCCACGACAAAACATCATTGCAATCATGGGCTTACGGGCCTGGCCCGCGGCGCCCCGTTCCCGTCCTACGCTGCGGTGGTGCCCGAGCTTCCCGACGTGACCCTGTACGTAGAGCGCCTGACTGCGCACCTGGTCGGACAGCGCGTCACCGGGGTCAGGTTGCCGAAGCCGTTCTTGGTCCGCACCTTCGATCCGCCGCTCAGCGGGGCCATCGGTCTGCGTGTCCTCGGCTTCTCTCGCATCGGCAAGCGCATCGTCTTCGAGCTGGAGCAGGAGCTGAAGCTCGTTCTGCACTTGATGATCGCCGGACGGCTTCACCTCCACGAGCGCGGCAAGAAGCTGCCGGGCCGCATCGGGCAGCTGGCGTTGGACTTCGAGCAACACACGCTGATCCTCACGGAGGCTGGCACCAAGCGCCGCGCCAGCCTGCACGTGGTACAGGGCGAGGCGGCGCTGGCGCAGTTCGAGCGTGGCGGCGTGGAGCCGCTGAATGCCGGCTGGAAGGAGTTCGCGGCGGCGCTGCGGCGTGAGACCCGCACCGTCAAGCGCGCGCTGTGCGACCCAACCATCGTGAGCGGTGTTGGCAACGCCTACTCGGACGAGATCCTGCATCGCGCGCGGCTATCCCCGATGCAGCGCACGACCAACCTCGACGACGACGCGATGAAGGCGTTGCTCAAAGCCACGCGCGACGTGCTCCGTGAGTGGCTCGAGCGGCTGCGCCGGGAAGTGGGGGACGGCTTCCCGGAGAAGGTGACCGCGTTCCGGCCGGAGATGGCCGTACACGGCAAGTACAAGCAGCCGTGCCCGGTGTGCGGGACGGCGGTGCAGCGCATCGTCTACGCGGACAACGAGTGCAACTACTGCCCCCGCTGCCAGACCGACGGCAGGCTGCTCGCCGATCGCGCGCTATCGCGGCTGCTGACCAAAGACTTCCCTCGGACCATCGCGGACCTCGAGGAGCTTGCTGCGGCGCGCTGGCGGGACGTATAAATGGCGGCCGTGGACGGAGTTTCGCTCTCGGAGGCACCTCCGGCCGCCGATGTTGGGCCGGCCCCGTGCCTGGTCAAGGTCGTGGATTTCGATTTCGCGGCCAAGGTCGAGCGCGAGATCACGCTGGCGGACGTGGCGCCGTCGATCGAGAGCGGCCGCTTCGTGTGGATCGATCTGGACGCGCGCGACGTGGACGAAGCGCGGCGCATGCTGGCCGATCTCAGCGGCGTGGCCGAAGAGATCGTGCACGACGCGCTGACGGCGGAGGCGGCGACGCGCCACGCCCGCTACGACAACTGCATTCACGTCGTGGTGTCGGGTTGCCGGCGGCGCGGGCAGCATTTCGACCTCGAACGAGTCGACATCGTGATCGCCCAGAGCTTCTTGGTGACGATTCACAAGGGACCAGTCTCCTTTCTGTCCTCGGTCAGGCGTGACTACAAGAGCGACTTCCATCGCTTCGCCAAGAGCCCGAGCTTTCTCGTGTACGAGCTGTGGGACCACCTGATCGACAACTACTTGGCGATCCAGAAGCAGATGGAAGAGCGCGTGGAGCAGCTGCAGAACGAGCTGCGCGGCCCCGCGGTGGACGACAGCGTGTTCGGCCGCATCTCCGAGCTGGGCGCTGATCTGCTGCATTTTCGCAAGATCCTGCTGCCGGCGCGCGCCGTGCTGACGGACTTGTCCACGCGCCGCACCATCTTCATCAGCGAAACGACGCAGTCCTTTCTGCACAACATGGTCGGCACTGTCGAGCACGTGCTGCAGGATCTGCTGGTCGATCGCGACATCCTGTCGGAGTCGCTCAACCTGTATATGTCGCTCGTCAGTCACCGCACCAACGAGGTGATGAAGCGGCTCACGGTGGTGAGCGTAGTGTTCCTACCGCTCACGTTCTTGTGCGGCGTGTACGGCATGAACTTCGAGCATCTGCCCGAGCTGCACTGGACGCACGGCTACACCTTCTTCTGGGTCGCGGTGGGCCTGATCGTGATCACGCTGCTGGTGCTGATGCGCCGGGCGAAGCTGCTCTAGCTTCGTCGCGCTGCGATCATCAGAAGCCGGGGTTTCTGATCGGCGACACGAACGGCTCCTTGCCCGGGGCTTTGGCTGAGCTGGAGCTCGACGGCTTCGTGCTGGGCGTGCGCTTGCCAGTGCCGGGTCGCAGCGTCGCTGTCGGGCCGGCGCTGGGGACGGGCTCGACGGGAGCCGCGCTGGTAGCGCTGGCGGCCACACTGGGAACGGGGGGCGCCGCCGAAGGCGCTGCTTCGAGCGGAAGAGGCGCCGCCACGCTCGGCAAGGAGGGCGGTGGCGGAGGGGGCGGCGCGACCGCAGCGGCGCG
>JAEYOT010000319.1 GCA_023411445.1 Pseudomonadota bacterium | reverse complement strand
AACCTGGGGGTATGGGGGCGCGCCTCGCGCGGAATTTGCGCGCTGCCGGTTACGGCTTCGCTGGGGGAGCTTGGAAGGAAGGGTCGCTGACGATAGCCACCAGCAGCTCCGGCACGGAGCCGTCCGTCGCCGCGAAGGCGCCCTGCAGGCGCTCGCGCGCACACTCGTCAGCTGGCGTCAGCAGCCTGCGATAGGCCTGCTCCATCCATTGGTCTACGAAGCAGCGCTGCGCGTCCTCGCTCTCTGCGATGAGCTCCATCAGCTCGCCCACGCCACCGAAAGAGCCTCGCGCGTCCGACACGATCAGCTCACCCGATGCGTCGATCGGCTGGCCATTCTCTTGATCCCGCCACTCACCGCTCCCATCGTAGTGCTCGAAGGCAAACGCGACGGGGTTGAAGATTGCGTGGCAGGCGCTGCAACTCGAGAAGGCGGTCATCTCCTCCAGCCATTGCCGCCATGTCGAGTCGGGACCAATCGGGTGAGTGGAGGGGACGTCCGGCGGGGGAGCGGGCAGCTTCTGACACAGTAGCTCGTTGAGCACGCGAAAGCCGCGCCCCAGAGGGTCGCGCCGGGGCCACACATAGCTCACGAGCAAGGCCGGCTGAGTGAACAAGCCTGGGCGTGGCTCCGCGCTCGTCGGATCCTGCTCGAGGAGCAGCGACCGGAAGGTGCCGCTGCCCTCGAACGTGACCTGATCGATGAAGCTCTCCGCTCGTGCGCGCATCCCTGGCCAGGCTGCGCGAAACTGGGGATCGAGATACAGGTTCGAGTCCTCTACCCAGCCAAAGGAGTAGCGCTCGGCGTACTGGCTCCGCACGCGCGCACGATTGTCAGGGCTGCCGAGGAGCCGTCGTGCCTCCTTGGCGACCGCAGCCGCGTCCCACTGCGGCTGTTCGCTCCGCGCCTGCAGGGCCTCATCCGGCGGTGCGCCGGTCAAGAAGTACGAGAGGCGCGCGGCCAGCTCGTACGACGTGAGCGACCTCTTGCCGTCCGCCGTCGCTTCGCCCTCTTCGACCAGGTAGAGCATCTCCGGGCTCTGCAAGGCCACTTGGGCCACGGCGCGGGCGCCCGAGGCGAAACCGCCGCCAAGCTCCACGCCGGTCGCGAAGACCTCTGCCATGTCGGCCACGTCAGCGGGCGTGGCCGGCCTGCGGAACGCTCGGCGCAAGAAGTTCTCGATGAAACGCGTGCTGCACGCGGGGGCGAGATCCTCCGCGTCGCACTCGCTCAAGGCGCTGAGCAGCTTGGGCTCACGGCTGAAGCGCAGCGCGGCGTCGTGCGCTTGCACATGGATCTCCGCGACGTCGTTCGATGTCGGCGTCACGTGGCTGACAAAACGTGTGTCAGGCCCGTCGGTGAGGAGGACCTCGGCGGGCAAGCCGCCCAGCGCGGACTGCCAGCTGCGGCTGAGCTCGGGTCCAGTGAGGCGCGCGAGCGTCGCCGCGGTCGTTGCCGGCTCGTCGCAGCTGTGCGGTCCCTCCTGCGACGTTCCGCCGGTCGTCGAGCCCGCGGTCCCGCTGCCCGAGCTACCGTTAGAGCCGCTGCCAGCCGAGCCGGCGTGCGAGTCCTGCTTGGTGCGACCGCACGCGCTGAGCACGAGCGCCGCCAGCAACATCGCCGCCCGCGCGCGGCTCATGACAAACCCCCGAGAGCGCCCGTGCAGAAGCGAGCGTCGCCGAACGTGGTGCGCCTGTCCCCCAGCAGATTGCACATGGCTACGAGCAGGTCGTTGTGCGAGCGATGACCGCAGTCCAGCCACTGCCCGCCGCGGATGCCGCCGCCCGCCAGCAAGAACGGCATGTCAGTCTTGGCGTGCGTCGCGGGGTGCTGCAAGTGCGAGCCGAAGAACACCAGCGTTTCGTCCAATAGCGTGCGCTCCCCAATCTGGATGCGCTGCAGCTCCTTGAGCAGGTAAGCGTGCTGCTCGCAGTACCAGGTGAAGATCTTCGTGAGCTCGGTCGGCTGGTAGCCGCCGTCGTTCATGTAGTAGTGCACGTGCTCGTTGAGCCCGAGCCACGGCAGCGTGTGCTTGGCCTCGGTGTCGCTCCACATCAAGCTGGCGATGGGCGTGAGGTCGCAGGCGAGCGCCATCACCATCATGTCCATCATCAGCTTGCCGACCTTGGGGATGGCCGCGTCGGTCGCCGGATCTTTCACGCTGCCGACGTCGTCGGAGCCCAGACCCGCCTGGGGGTTGTAGTCGGACGTGTCAACCAGGGTGGGCGCCGCGCAGCGGGGCGGCAGCTGGGCTAGCTGCTGCTCCAGCTCGCGGATCGAGCTCAGGTGCTGCTCGAGCCGGGCGCGATCCTCCCGGCCCAGGCGCGCCGCCAGCTTTACGTAGCGCTTGTCGACCGCGTCCAAGATCGACTTGTCCCAGGTGCGTGTTTCGTCCGTAGAAGGGACCTTGCCGAACAGCTTCTCGTAGATGTCGACCGGATCCAGACGCGGCGGGACGGCCGTGAACTCCCTGTCGTCCAGGAAGGTGAGGATGTTGGTGGGGTGGAGCAGGCCGTGCGACTTGCCGGTGCCCCAGCGCACCGCCAGCTCCAAGCTCGGCAGCGTGAAGCCGTTCGAGAGCGTGCGGACCAGCACCTGGTCCAGCGAGGGCCCCGTGGCAAATTGGGTGAACTCTTTCTGCGGGCTGCCCGTCAGCAGGGCGATCAGCCCGGCCTGATTCTGCTCGCCGATGGCGCTCGGCATGTCGAGCCCATCGAGAACGATCAGGCGCGACTGCTGCGACGCGAGCGGCGTCAAGATGGGGCCGAAGGTGAAATTTTCCGGCGTGCCTTGAGGACGCCAATTTTCGAGCACGGTGCCGCCTGGCGTGTACACGGCGATGAAGCGCTTGGGCCCAGCTGTCACGGCGGACGCCGGCGGCGGCTGCATGATTTCAAGCCACGGCAGCGCGATCGCCACACCCCCGGCCCCCCGCAGCAGAGCCCTTCGATTCAGACGAAAACCCGGCATCTGTCACCTCTGCCCCGCGAAAGGCGGTCCACAAAAGTTAGTGACGCCGGGTAGTCAGATCTGACCGGAAATCAACTCAGGCGGCTGACGACCGCGTCGCCCATGGCGGCGGTGGACAGGGGCTTGTCGGACTTGGGGTCCAGATCCTTCGTGCGGGCGCCGGCAGCGAGCGCTGCCTCCACGGCGCGCTCCACCGAGCTGGCCTCCGCCTCCAAGCCCAGGCTGTGGCGCAGCAGCATGGCCGCGCTCAGGATTGTTCCGAGCGGATTGCAAATGCCCTTGCCGGCGATGTCCGGCGCCGAGCCGTGGATCGGCTCGTACAAGCCGAGCTTGCCTTCACCCAGCGAGGCGCTCGGCAGCATGCCGAGTGAGCCCGTCAGCACGGCCGCCTCGTCCGACAGGATGTCGCCGAACATATTCTCGGTCACCATCACGTCGAAGCTGCCCGGGTTGGTAACCAGGCGCATGGCGCAGCTGTCCACCAGCTGGTGCTCGAGCTCCACGTCGCTGAACTCTTTGCCCAGCTCCACGGCCACCTGCCGCCACACGCGCGACGACTCCAGCACGTTGGCCTTGTCGATCGAGGTCACCTTCTTGCTGCGGCCCCGCGCCAAGTTGAAGGCGAGCCGCACCACGCGCTCGATCTCCTTGTCCGTGTACTCCAGCGTGTCCACCACCTTCGTACCGCTGTCCGTCTTTTCGCGGTACTGCTTGCCGAAGTACAGGCCGCCAGTCAGCTCGCGGATCAGCAGCATGTTGACGCCGCTGATGCGCTCCGGCTTGAGCGGCGAGGAGCCGATCAGCTCCGGGTAGCTCTTCACCGGTCGCAGGTTGGCGTACAAGCCCAAGCCCTTGCGGATCGCCAGCAGGCCCTTCTCCGGGCGGGTCTTCGCGTTAGGGTCGTCCCACTTCGGACCACCCACCGCGCCGAGCAGCACCGCGTCGCTCGCCTGGCAGGCCTTCAGCGTCGCCTCCGGCAGCGGATCGCCCGTCTCGTCGATGGCGATGCCGCCGATCAGGTGATTCTCGAACGAGAATTCGTGGCCGCTGCGGCTGGCGACCGCCTCCAGCACCTTGCGCGCTTCCGCCACCACCTCCGGTCCGACGCCATCACCACCCAAAACGACGATCTTGGCTTTCATTGTACCAAAGCTCCTGCTTTACGAACCTTCTCACTCGCGGGACCGGTCGCATCCGTCACGCCAAGCTTGATCAAGCCGTACTCGATGGAGTCGACCAGAGCGTGCATGGACGCTTCGATGATGTTGGGCGAGGCGCCGACGGTGCTCCATGAGCCATGCTCGTCACGGCTGTCGATCAGCACGCGCGTGATGGCTGAAGTTCCTTCGGTTCCGTCCAAAATGCGCACTTTGTAATCCGCGAGGCGCATGTGTTCCACGGCCGGGTACATGGGCGCAAGGGCTTTGCGGAGCGCCGCGTCCAGGGCCGAAACTGGGCCATTTCCGTCGGCCACCGTGTGCAAGACCTGTGAGCCCACCCGCACCTTCACGATGCCCTCGGCGTACGTGTCGGTGCCCTGGCGCCTGCCCACTTGGGCCTCGTAGTCCAGCACCTCGAACAGGGGCCGGTACGTCGGCGCCTTGCGCAACAAGAGCAGCGCGACGGACGCCTCCGCGGACTCGAACGAGAGCCCGCGCGCCTCCGCCGCCTTGATCTCGTTCAGCGCCTCCACGTCCGCGCCGTCGCCCACCTGCAGGCCCAGCTCTTCGGCCTTCGACAGCACCGAGCCGCGCCCGGAAAGCTCGCTCACCACCACCCGCATCACGTTGCCCACCTTCTCGGGCGCCACGTGCTGGTAGGAGTCCGCGTGGCGGCGCATGGCCGCGACGTGGATGCCGCCCTTGTGCGCGAAGGCGCTCCTGCCCACGTAGGCCATGTGCGCGTCGTGCGTCACGTTGGCCACGTCCGCCACGAAGCGCGACAGCTCCGTCACCTCCGCCAACTGCCCCTCCGGCACGGCGCGGAAGCCGAGCTTCAGCTCCAGATTCGGGATGATCACGGATAGGTTGGCGTTGCCGCAGCGCTCACCGAAACCGTTGATGGTGCCCTGCACGTGGCGCGCGCCGCCCAGCACGGCCGCCAAGCTGTTGGCGACGCCGCAGCCGGTGTCGTCGTGCGCGTGGATGCCCAGCGGGTGCGCGAGCTCGGCGTGCACGCGCTTCACCACCTCCTGCACGTCCCACGGTAAGCCGCCGCCGTTCGTTTCGCACAGCACCAGCACTCGCGCGCCGCCGCGCTTGGCGGCTCGCAGTGTTTCCAGCGCGTAGACCGCGTCCAGCGCGTAGCCGTCGAAGAAATGCTCGGCGTCGTAGATGACCTCGCGCCCTTGGCTGCGCAAGAACGCGACGCTCTCCTCGATCATCTTCAGGTTCTCATCGAGCGTGGTGCGCACCACCTCGGTGACGTGCAAGGTCGAGGTTTTGCCCACCACCGTACAGGCGGGCGTGCCAGCTTGGATTAGCGCGAGCAGGTTCTTGTCGTCCTCGGCTCGCGCGCCCGCGCGCCGCGTCATGCCGAACGCGGACAGCTTCGCGCGCTGGTAGCCGCGGTCACGTCCCCGCTCGAAGAACTCCATGTCCTTCGGGTTCGATCCCGGCCAGCCGCCCTCGATGTAGGTCACACCGAACGCATCGAGGCGATCCGCGATCCTGAGCTTGTCCTCGAGCGTGTAGGAGATGCCTTCACGCTGCGAGCCGTCGCGCAGAGTCGTGTCGTAGATCTCGACGCTGGGTCGAGCCGCTTCAGAGCTAAGTTCGGTCATGACGATGATTTCGGGTGGTTGAGTACGAGAGGTGGGGCGACAAAGCAAAAATCCCCCGGACCAGGAAGGTGCGGGGGACCAGGCTGCGGAGCGCTTTCCGTCAGCTCGCCGCCGCACCCAGGCCGATAATCAGCCCGGATGCAGACGAAGTAATCGCGATGCCCAGCCCGCTCGCCAGCGCCACAGCGGGCGCGAACGCGGGACCAGGACGAGACGACATGCCCGAAGCCTTGCCTCCTCGGCCGGGTTCGTCAAGTCGCCCTCACCAGCCGCGCACGATTTCGCGGGAACCGCTGGCGAAGGGGGCTGCCTCAACCGCAGCCCACCCGGCAGCAGGCTGCCGGGGCGACCCCGGGTCCCGCTGGCCGGCGAAGCGCTCGCGCGGCTGCTTGGCGAGGCTTGAAGGCTCTAGGCGAGCAGACGGTCGAGCACGGGCAAGAGCCGCTCCACCTTCACCGGCTTGGTCAAGGTCTCGTCGATGCCGCTCTTGAGCGCCCGCTCGCGGTGCTGCTCGCCGGTGAAGCCAGAGATGGCGATCAGCTTGCTCTGCCCGTACTTCTCTTTGATCTCACGCGCCAGACCGTAGCCGTCCATACCAGGCATGGCGATGTCCAGCAGCACGACGGTGGCTGGCTCGTCCTCCAAGAGCTGCAGGGCGCGGAAGGCGTCCCACGCCGTTCGCACGCGGTGGCCTTCCCGGCGCAGTAGCTCCGCCATCATCTCGGCGGAGTCTTCGTGATCATCGACGATGAGGATGTTGGCGGTGCGCATCCGACGCTCGAGACGTGGTCGCTGTAGCTCCGTAGATTCTCCCGGATCCATCATGTCGAAAGGCGCTCACGAAAATCGAGCAGGGACTGCTTCAGCTCGCTGGCCAGCTGCGTCGTCGCGCCGACGAGCTTGCCGCCATCGGTCGTGATGCGGTGCTCCAGCCCGGCCAGTCGGGTCTCCAGCTCGTCCCACTTCTCTTTGGCGTCTAGCTGCGCCAGGTGCACCCGCACGCGGATCTCGTCACGCAGCTGGGTGAGGGAAGTCAGCTCGCTCTCGGGCTCTTGACGGTCGGTCATGGCGGCCGCCCCGTGCAAGCGACGCACCAGGCTTGAACGCCGAGCTTTGTCGCCGGGCGTGCTCTCGCCGTAGCGATTCGCGCCGTAGCTGCCCGGCACTCCCGCGGCGTCCGCGCACGGCTACGCTCGCCGCGCTCCGCGCAATTTTAGCGTAACGAAGCATGACGGCGCCCGCGGATGCCGTCATGCAACTCACCTCCGCTAAGGCCCAGCGGCCGCCTGCATCCTCACGGGTTGGACGTGAAGGTGTCGCTTCGCACGTGCTTGGCCACGATGCTCCCGCCCTCCGTGAACGCCGGATCGATCGTGCCGCGTTGCTCACGGCTGAGCGTAAGCTTGACGGTGCAGGACTCGTCCTTGTCCGAGTCGAACGTGCCGATGCTGCCAGCGGCGATCACGTGCTCACCGTCGTCCGGTGTCGAGCCGCGGCGCGTCTTCACGCAGTCACCCTCGTACTCCCAGTCGATGTCGCCGTCGTCAGCGGGGTCCCAGCTGTACTCCACGTCGTCGTCGGCGCGCGACGCCTTGCTGACGCCGACCTCCAGGTCGAACGGGGCTGGCAGCGTAACGACGGAGGCCGGTGCGTCGTCGTCTTCTCCGCCGCGCGTGAAGGAGATGATGAACTCGGTCCCCTCCTCGTCCTCGGCGAAGCTGGCGCTGTACCCGTTTCCGGACTGATCGAGCGTCTTGGTCTGATCCCCGACGGTTGCTTCCAGCTTGTCGTTGCCCTTCAGATCCAGAAACGTGTTGGAGTCATCTCCGCCCACCTTCAAGTGCACCGTGACCTTCGAGTTACCATTGCCATTGGCGACGACCTCGATCTCCGGATAGATGCCGGTCGTCCTGATGTCCGTGGACTCAACCGATTCGGTGCAGGCGAGCGCAAGAAGGGCAAAGGGCAAGAAGGCGAAGCGAACGTCGAGCATGAATAAGTTCCTCGTGTTGAAGGGCCGAGCCCATCCCGGGCCTCGCGCCAATGATCAACGACTAGCAACCGGTGTGCCGGGGCAGGCTACTAGGACTACCTAGCCGTTTCCAAGTTCTGGGGTGCGTGGCCCCCTGGCGGGCCGATCATACGCGGGCCGCGGGGTAACAGCTGCTGAGGACAGGTGTGGGATAGCGACATGCGGCACGGTCGCGGGCCGGCCGCACTCCTTCACGACAGGCGCTGCACCAGCGACTGACGAGGAGCTATGCTGCCGAACCATGTCCAAGGCTTCCCTCGTGCGCCGCTGTTGGGCGTTGGGGTGCGTGCTCTCACTCTCGCTCAGCAGCGGGACGGCGCTCGCTCACGTGCAGTTCATCGCGCCTCCGCCGGAGGATGACGTCGAGCCCATGCCGCCGCAAACCGTGAAGGCGGGCTCGACCTTCAAGCTGAAATGGGAGGTGCTGATCGAGCACGATCCCACCGGCTTCGACTTGGATCTGCTGCCTGATGGTCCGCGCAGCACACCCGTGGAGATCGCGCACGGCCTGCCGGTAAAGACGCTCGAGTACGACTGGCAGGTGCCAGATATGGACTGCACGAAGTGCGTGCTGCGCGTCACGCAGCGCAACACCATCAACGACGACTACGAGGGCTTTGCGCCGGTCATCATCTCCACCACTGGCGGCAGCGAGCCTGGGCCGAGCGGCGGTGCCGGCGCGAAGGGCGGCTCATCCAGCGGCGGTTCTGCCCGCGGCGGCACAGGCGGCGCGGGCGCCCTTCACGGCGAGAACGAGGGCGGCGCTGAGCCGGCAGGCGATGACGCCGCTGCGGAGGACGGCGGTTGTAGCGCTGCGGGCCGAGCTCCTCGCTCTGGCTCCGCGTTGCTCCTGGCTGCGCTCGCTCTCGGCCTGACCCGACGCCGGCGCGCGCACCCGCGGCGCTAACTGGTGCGCCCGACCCGAACCGTGACCGGTATCGAGTCGTCCACGCTCTGCAGCTGATTGGACAGCAAGCCGATCAAGCGGGTGAACGCCGCCTCCGCGAGCGCCTCCGAGTCGAACACCGCCGTGGTCAGCCCGACGAGCGCGCCGTACTCGTCGCCGTCGAAGCCTACGAGCTTGATATCACCCGGCAAGGAGACGCCGAGCCGCTGCAGGCGGTGCCACACCTGCATCGCGCCGTGGTCGTTGGAGCAGAAGATGCCAGCGTTGCCGCGCGCAGCTAGGTCCTTCAGGCAGTCATCGCTCAGATCCGAGAGGGCCAGCTTCGTGAGCTTGTCGGCCGCAGCGAGCTTGTGCCAGGTCTGCTGCGTGCCCTTCCAGCGCTCCACGTGCGACAGGTGCTGCTCCTCCACCTGCACGAAGGTGAGGCTCTGCGCTCCCCGCTCGTGGAGGTGCTGCACCAACGAGCTTGCGCCGCCGCGGTTGTCGATGGCGATGGTGTTGCCCTTGTACTTGGCGTAGCTCGGGTGGTGCGGATCCAGCACGATGCTGGGGCGCGCGTAGGCGCTGGAGAAGCGCACGGCAGCGGGCGCCGGCACATCTCCCCACACCAAGAGACCGTCGGCGTGGAGCGGCAGGCTGTTCTCGCCGTTGGACTCGGCGAGCTGCTCGTGCGCCATCAAATTCAAGGTGAGCTGTCGTTTTGCAGCCAGCTTGGCCAGGGCCTGGGCGGTGCGCACCACGGGTGGATCTGTCAGGCAGCCGAACGCGCTGGGCATCACGAGCCCGATCGCGTGGCCGCTGGAGCCTGCCAGGCGCTTCGCCGCCCAGTTGGGGATGTAGTGATGCTCTGCCGCCGCTTTGCGCACGCGCGCTCGCGTCGCCGGGCTCACCTTGGGGCTGTCGCGCAGCGCCAGCGAAACGCTGGACTTGTCCATGCCCAGCAGCTGAGCCAGGTCCGAGATGGTGACGCGCGGTCGTTTTTCCAACGAGACCATGCTTACTACATTCGGAGCTGAATCGCCGCCCGCTGCGCTCGCGGGCGCGACGCGCTCCTGGCGATCGACACTGTCGGGACGTTTGCTCATGGCTCGCTCACCTGCGTGTTTTTTTTGATGCGTTGAGCGCGGCAGCCGCGACTTGGTAATCACGGTTTCATCACTGAAGCCGCAGAGTTGGCTTCGCGCCGCCGGCGGTTGGTCAACCGCTTGACTAGGCCGGTTTCGCAAGGTAAAGTCTGAGAGTCGCGTCCGGAAGCCCGCGTCCGTCGTGTCGCCATGACGGGCCGTGGGCGGCTCTTTGTCTCAACTGCTTCGAGCAACCACATGACAGAGCTCATCAGCACGCTGGAGACCTTTTCCGATGCATCCGCTTTGACGCGGCCGCGCCTCACGGTCGCGGAGGTGCACGCCAAGCACGGCGAGTTCATCTGGAAGACGCTCTATCGCATGGGCGTTCGCTCTCCCCACCTGGAGGACGTGTACCAGGAGGTGTTCCTGGTCGTGCACCGCCGGCTGGATTCGTACGCCGGCCACTGCGCGATCACGACGTGGCTGTTCGAGGTCTGCTTCCGCGTCGCCGCGGGTTACCGCCGCCGCGCGCATTTCCGCCGCGAGCAGCTGGTGCCGGACGCGGCCTCCGTGTCCTACGTCGCCGCGCCGACACCCACGCCGGAGCGCGAGGTGGAGAAGCGCCAAGCCGTGGACCGCCTCAACGACATCTTGAGCTCGCTGAACCTCGAGCAGCGCGTCGTGTTCACCATGTTCGAGCTCGAGGGGCTGACCTGCGATCAGATCGGCGACAGCATCGGGGTGCCGGTCGGCACCGTCTACTCGCGGCTGCACCGAGCGCGGAAGGCGTTTTTGCGGGCGTTGGCGCGCCAGCGCGCTCGCGACGCGCACAACAAGTCCTAGTCGCCTCCGCATCTACCTGTAAATGCCGGAGGGCGCCGCGTGCCTTCGTAAAATCGCGGCATGAAGCGGGCATTGGGCTCCCTGGCGCGCGCCGCTCTTTCGGTGGAGCTGCCCGCGCGTGGAGTCCGGCGCCCGTGTAGGCGCCTTGCGCAGGCTGAGCCTGGCGCAGCGCTTCCGGTCCGCGACGAGATCGTCTGCCAGCCGCCACGGGCCGGCGGCCGCCACGGCGGCTACCGGCCGGGGTGGTGAGCGTCAGTGGGTGGCTTCGTAGGCTTTGATCTTCTCGTCGAAGCTCAGGATGTACCCGAGCTGATCGATGCCGTTGAGCAGGCAATGCTGGGCGAAGTTGTCGATCGGGAACGTGACCTTGCTGCCGTCCGGTAGCGTCAGCTCGGCGCGCGCCAGATCGATGGACAGCTGGGCCTTGGGATCCGCCTTTACGGCGGCCACCAGCTTGGCGTGCGTGGCCGCGTCCACCACGATCGGCAAGAGGCCATTTTTGAGGCTATTGCCCTTGAAGATGTCGGCGAAGGAGGTGCTGATCACGGCGCGTAGGCCCCAGCCCATCAAGGACCAGGGCGCGTGCTCGCGCGAAGAGCCGCAGCCGAAGTTGTCGCCGGCGATCAAGATCTGCGCGCCTTGAGCCTCCGGCCTGTTCAGCACGAAGTCTGGATTGTCCGAGCCGTCCGGCAGGTAGCGCCAGTCGAAGAACAGCTGCTTACCCAGGCCGTTCTTGTCGAGCGTCTTGAGGAAGCGCGCGGGGATGATCTGATCCGTGTCGACGTTCTCGGCCGAGAGGAGGGCTGCGTGCGAAGTGAGAGTCGTAAAGGATGCCATTGTCTAAACCTCAGCCAAGCGTGCGAACGTCAGTGACCTTGCCGGTGACCGCAGCAGCTGCGGCGGTGAGCGGCGATGCCAGGAAGGTACGACCGCCCTTGCCCTGGCGGCCTTCGAAGTTGCGATTGCTGGTGCTGACCGCGTACTGCCCGGGCGAGAGCTGATCGCCGTTCATCGCGATGCACATGGAGCAGCCGGGCTCGCGCCACTCCGCGCCCGCCTCGGTGAAGATGCGGTCCAGCCCCTCGGCCTCGGCCTGCTTCTTGATGTCGGGCGAGCCGGGCACCACCAGCGTGCGCACGCCGCTCGCGACCTTGCGGCCCTTCATCACGCTGGCCGCGGCGCGCAGATCGGAGATGCGCGAGTTGGTGCAGCTGCCGACGAACACCACGTCCACCTTGTGACCGAGCAGAGGCTTGCCGTCCTCCAGGCCCATGTAGCTCAGCGCCTTCTCGAAGGCGGCGCGCTCCGCCCCGGAGAAGTCGCTGGCGGAGGGCAGGGGCTGGGTGATGCCCACGCCCATGCCAGGGTTGGTGCCGTAGGTGATCATGGGCTCGAGCGCGCTGGCGTCGATGTCCACGCGCGTGTCGTAGGTGCTGCCCTCGTCGCTGGGCAGCTTCTTCCAGCGCTCCACCGCCTTGTCGAAGTCCGCGCCCTTGGGCGCAAACTCGCGGCCGCTGACGAACTGGTAGGTGGCGTCGTCCGGAGCGATCATGCCGGCGCGCGCGCCGCCCTCGATGCTCATGTTGCAGACGGTCATGCGCGCTTCCATCTCGAGCGCGCGGATGGCCGAGCCGGTGTACTCCAGCACGTAGCCGGTGCCGCCGCCGGTGCCAATCTTGGCGATCAAGGCCAAGATGATGTCCTTGGCGGTGACGCCGGCGCCGAGCCTGCCCTCCACCCGTACCTCCATGGTCTTCGGCTTGGTCTGCAGCAGACACTGCGAGGCCAGCACGTGCTCGACCTCGCTGGTGCCGATGCCGAAGGCGAGCGAGCCGAAGGCGCCGTGCGTGGAGGTGTGGCTGTCACCGCAGACGATGGTCATGCCCGGCTGCGTGAAGCCGCGCTCCGGACCCACCACGTGCACGATGCCGTTCTTCGAGTCCCCCAGCGGGAACAGGCGGATGCCGAACTCGGCGCAGTTCTTCTCGAGCTGGGAGAGCTGGGCGCGTGCCTGATCGTCGATCACCTGCAGGTGCTTCGGCAAGGTCGGCGTGGAATGATCCATGGTGGCGACGGTGCGGTCCGGTCGGCGCACCTTGAGGCCGCGCGCGCGGAGGCCGGCGAACGCCTGAGGCGACGTCACCTCGTGGATGAGGTGCAGGTCGATGTAAAGGACGCTCGGACGCTCCGGCTCCTCGACCACCACGTGATTTTCCCAGACCTTTTGGAACAGCGTTTTTGCCATCAGTACTTCTTCGACTCTCGAATCAATTGGCGCTGGCGCGCGCGGTAGTTTCTGGACTCTCCGTCTTCTCGTACGTGCCGAGCATGGCCAGCAGTCGATTCAGAGCGGCGAGGTAAGCTTTGGTGCTCGCGACGATCACGTCCGTCTCCGCGGCGCTGCCGTGGAAGACCTGCGCGGGCGCCGCCGAGCCATGTTGAGCGTTGACGCGCCCGTCGCTCTCGGTGGCGCGCAGGCGCACGCTGGCGTGCCCGAGCGCGTCGATGCCCTCGGTGACGGCGTTGATCGAGTACTCGATCAGCTCGCTGGGAGCCTTGACGATCTGGTCGATGGCCGTGAACACGGCGTGGACCGGGCCGGTGCCGACCGCGGCCATGACGACGTTCTCGCCTTTGGGGTCCTTCAGCTTGACGGTGGCCGTGGGCATGCCGTTCGACCCGCACGTAACCTGAACCGCCTCGAGCGAGAAGTACTCGCGGGCGCGGCCGACCTCCGAGGCGGCCAGGGCCTCCAAATCAGCGTCGGTAATACGCTTTTTCTTGTCGGCCAGGTTCTTGAAGCGCAGAAACGCCGCCTCTAGCGCCTCGCCCTCCAGCGCGTGCCCCAGCTCGCGCAGCCGGACGCCGAAGGCGTGGCGGCCGGAGTGCTTGCCCAGCACGAGCAGCGTCTTGCTCGCGCCCACGCTCTCGGGCGTCATGATCTCGTAGGTCTGCGCGTGCTTGAGCATGCCGTCCTGATGGATGCCAGCCTCGTGCGCGAAGGCGTTGGCGCCCACGATCGCCTTGTTCGGCTGGACCACCATGCCGGTGCGCATGCTGACCAGGCGGCTCATGCGGGTGAGCTGCGTCGTGTCGATGCCGGTGCGCAGCCCGTACAGCGGCGCGCGGGTGTGCAGCGCCATCACCACCTCCTCCAGCGAGGTGTTGCCGGCGCGCTCACCGATGCCGTTGATGGTCACCTCCGCTTGGCGAGCGCCGTTGTGGATGCCGGCCAAGGCGTTGGCCGAGGCCAGGCCCAGATCGTTGTGACAGTGCACGGAGATGGTGACGTTCTCCACGCCCTTCACGTTCTTCACGATGCCGGCGATCAGCGCGCCGAACTCCTCCGGCACCGTGTAGCCCACGGTGTCCGGGATGTTGAGCGTGGTGGCGCCGGCCTCGATCACGGCCGTGAGCACCTCGTACAAGAACTCTGGCTCCGTGCGCCCCGCGTCCTCCGGGCTGAACTCTACGTCCGCGCACAGCGAACGCGCGAGCTTCACCATCTCGCTGGCGCGCTGCACCACTTGCTCCTTGCTCATCTTGAGCTTGTGCTCGCGATGAATCGGGCTGGTGGCCAGGAAGGTGTGGATGCGCGGGTGCTTGGCCACCGACACGGCGTCGTAGGCCGTGCGGATGTCCTTCTCCGTGGCGCGCGCCAGGCCGCAGATGATCGGCGGCTCGCTCGAGATACGGCCTTGCGGCACGTCGTTACCGATCGTCCGGGCGATCTCCTTCACGGCGTCGAAATCATCCGGCGACGCCGAGGGAAAGCCCGCCTCAATCACGTCCACGCCGAGTCGCGAAAGGCCTCGCGCGACTTCAAGCTTCTCTTCGCTGGTCATCGTCGCGCCGGGAGATTGCTCTCCGTCGCGCAGCGTGGTGTCGAAGATACGAACGTAATTGGGGTCGGGCCTGGTAACTGGACTGGACATGGGTTCTTCCGGGGTTGGGATTAGGCAGCGACGATAGGCTTCAAGTTTGGCGCAGGATTGACGGTCTCGGCAGCTTCACCTTTGCCGCCGCGCGTCATGGCGATGGTGCCGGTCTGGACCATCTCCAAGATGCCGAACGGCTGCAGCATCGTGACGAGCCCGTCGATCTTGTCCTGCGTGCCGGTCACCTCGACGATGAGCGTATCCGGGTGCACGTCGATGAAGCGGGCGCGGAACACCTCGCACAGTTGCAAAATCTCCGAGCGCTTCTCCGGTCCGGCCTTGACCTTGATCAAGACCAAGTCACGCGAGACGTTCTGCTTGTGCGTGATGTCCTCCACGCTGAGGACGTTCACCATCTTGTACAGGTTGGCCTCGATGCGGGCGGCCTTGTCGTCGTCCGTCTCGATCACCATCGTCATGCGCGACACGCCTTCCTCGTGCGTGCGGCCGACGTTGAGCGACACGATGTTGTAGCCGCGACGGCGAAACAGAGTGGTGACCCGGTTCAGCACGCCGGGCTGATCTTCCAAGTAGGCCACGAAGGTGTGAGTGGAGGGTGCGCTCATGGCTTGTCCTTCCCCGTCTCGAACAGGGGATTGTGGTTCTCGTCCGTGACCGGCTTGGGGCGACGGATCATCTTGTCCAGGTCGGCGCCGGCCGGCACCATCGGGTACACCGAGTCCTCCTGCTCGACGCGGAAGTCCACGATGCAGGTGTCGGGCGAGGCTTGCGCCGCCTCCACGGCGGCCTTGACCTCGTCGCGCCGCGTGACGCGCAGGCCCTTCAAGCCGTGTGCCTCCGCCAGCTTCACGAAGTCCGGGCTCTTGATCGGCGTGGCCACGTAACGCCCGCCGTAGAAGAACTGCTGCCACTGCCGGACCATGCCCAGGTAGCCGTTGTTGATCACGGCGATGTTCACCTTGATGCCCTCCTGCGCGCAGGTGGCAAGCTCACAGGCGGTCATCTGGAACCCGCCGTCGCCAGCGATGACCCAGATTTGATCGTCGGGACAGGCGAAGCGCGCGCCCATGGCGGCGGGCAAGGCGAAGCCCATCGTGCCCGCGCCGCCGCTCGTCAAGAGCTTCCGCGGGTGATCGTGCTTGTAGTACTGCGCTTCCCACATCTGGTGCTGGCCCACGTCCGTGACCACCAGCGCCTTACCGGCGGTGTAGCGCCACAGGTCGTGGATGACGTGCGCTGCGAACAGCCGGCCGTTGTCCGGCAGGTTCGTGATCTCGCGCACCGCGCTGTCGCCCTTGGAGCTCTCGATTTCGGCGATCCACGGGCTCACGTCCACGCCGTCCAAATGCGGGTTGATCAGGCGCAAGATCTCGCGGACGTCGCCCAAGAGCGGCAGGTCCACCCGCACGTTCTTGTTGATCTCCGCCGGGTCCAGCTCGACGTGAATCTTCTTGGCGTTCGGCGCGTAGGTCTTCAAGTTGCCGGTGCCGCGATCGTCGAAGCGCATGCCCAGCGCGATGATCAGGTCTGCCTCTTGGATGGCCTTGTTGACCCAGGCCTCACCGTGCATGCCCATCATGCCCAGGCTGCGCTCGTGCGTGGCCGGAAAGCCGCCCAGGCCCAGCAGCGTCTGCGCCACCGGGATGCCCGTCTTCTGCACGAGCTCCAAGAGCGCCGCGGTCGCGTTGCTCTTGATCACGCCGTGACCGCAAAACACGATCGGGCGCTTGCTGCTCTTGATCATGTCGACCGCGCGCTGGATGTCGCTCGGCAGCGGGTGCTTCTCTGGGCGATAACCAGGCATGCGCACCGGCGCGCCGTCGTAGCGGTACTCGGTGCTGGCCTGCTGCGCGTCCTTCGTGATGTCCACCAACACGGGGCCGGGGCGACCCGACGCCGCGATGTAGAAGGCCTTGCGGATCGTGGGGCCGATGTCTTCCGCCTTGGTCACCAAGAAGTTGTGCTTGGTGATCGGTAGCGTGATGCCGGTGATGTCCACCTCCTGAAAGGCGTCGCTGCCGATCAGGTGCGAGCCGACCTGGCCCGTGATGGCGACCATCGGGATCGAGTCCATCATCGCGTTGGCGATGCCGGTGACCAGGTTGGTGGCGCCCGGACCGCTCGTGGCCATGCACACGCCAACCTTGCCGGAGGCGCGCGCGAAGCCGTCCGCCATGTGCGCGGCGCCCTGCTCGTGGCGCACCAAGATGTGGCGCACCTGGGGGTAGTCGGTCAGCGCATCGTAGGCGGGCATGATGGCGCCGCCGGGATAGCCGAAGACGACCTTGACCCCTTCGTTGGCGAGCGCCTCCCAGATGACCTGAGAGCCGGTCAGTGTCTTGGGACCGGTCGAAGTGGGCTGAGGTTCTGTGATGCTGTGCAGCGGTGCGGCCACGGCGCGTCTCCTAGTCTCTGGATGCTGGCTATTGCAGTTTTTGCGCGGAAATCAAAAAAGCCCCCGGACCTCATTGGGTGCGGGGGCTGCTTGGGGGAACCGTCGTTCCGTCAGCTGGCCGCCACACCCGAGCCAATAAGGAGCCCGAGCGCGAGGGTAACGACGACAACGACGCTAACTTCCGAGCCAATCGGCGACGCCAGCTCGCTGGAGCGGGTCGAGACGATGGAGGAAGCGGCGGACATTGGGAGCCATAGGGTGCTCCTCGACGCAGGCTTCGTCAAGAACGATCACGCGCACAAGGTGCGATTGTTTCTATAACCCAACGTAAATTATGGGGAATAATGGTTCAACCTGTCGCTTGGCTCCGGCGCCTCGGCCGCGCGTGCCCGCGACGGATGCGATAGAGCGCCGCTAGGCCGAGCAGCAGGAGCGCGGAGCCGGAGCTCGAGGCGCCTCGAGGCGCGCGGCAGGCGCAGCCGGACTCTGCGTCCACGCGGCTGAGCTCGGGACCGCTGCGTGCTCCGCCGTCCGCGCCGCCTGTCGTCCCGCTGGTGCCAGTGCCGGCCGTCGGCGGCTTGTTACCGCCGCTGAGGTCGATGCCCGGACCGTCCGAGCTCGCGCCGCCTGCACCGCCCGCGCCGTGTGTGACGTCCCGCGGAGGCAAGCAGGCGCCGGCCACGCATTCACCGCCGCCCGGGCACGCGCTGTCCTCCCAGTTGTCCACGCACTCGCCGGCGACGCAGTGCTGGCCCGCGCCGCACGCTGTGCCGGCGC
>JAEYOT010000298.1 GCA_023411445.1 Pseudomonadota bacterium | reverse complement strand
CCGCTGGCGGGAGCTCCAGCAAGACCGGCGAGGCGGGGAGCGCGAGCGTCACTGCTCCGGATCTATCACCGCGCTCTGGGTCGCGCCGCTCGGCATCGGGTTCTGCTCCTTTTCCAGGTAGCGGAAGATGGTGCGCGGGTCCACGCCCAGGTCACGTGCCGTCTGCGTGCGGTTACCGTTGTTGCGCTCCAGCACCTCGAGCACGTAGCGGCGCTGGAAGTCCTCCTTGGCCTTCTCCAGCGGCACGATCGGCTGCTCCGCCTCCGGGCCGAGATCCAGATCCTCCGGGCCGAGCAGCGTGCGATCGCACAGCACCAGCGCCTTCTTGATGCGGTTCTCCAGCTGCCGGATGTTGCCGGGCCAGGTGTACTTCTTGATCGCGGCCAGCGCCTGCGGCGAGAAGCCGCGCACCGGGCTGTTCAGCTCGTCCGCGTGCTTGCTGAGCAGCGCCTTGGCGATGATGAACACGTCGTCCCCGCGATCGCGCAGCGGCGGGAGCCACAGGTTCACCACGTTCAGGCGGTAATAGAGATCTTCCCGGAACTCGCCGGTCTTGATCATCTCTTCCAGGTTGCGGTTCGTGGCGGCGACGATGCGGATGTCGCACTTCTCCGGGCGGTTGTCGCCGACGCGGAACACCACGCGCTCCTGCAGCGCGCGCAAGAGCTTGACCTGCATGGCTGGCGGCAGCTCGCCGATTTCGTCCAGGAACAGCGTGCCCCCGTCGGCCTGCTGGAACTTGCCCGAACGGCTCGCGATCGCCCCCGTGAAGGCGCCCTTCACGTGCCCGAACATCTCGCTCTCGATCAGGTTCTCTGGGATCGCCCCGCAGTTGACGGTGACGAACGGCCCCTTCTCGCGGTTGCTGCGGCGGTGAATCTCACGCGCGATCAGCTCCTTGCCGGTGCCTGTCTCGCCCGTGATCAGCACGTTGATGTCCGTACCCGCCACCTTCTGCAGCTTGCGGAAGACCTCCAGCATCGAAGGACAGCTGCCGATGATCTCGCCGAAGCGCTTGTCCGACAGCTCAGCGCTCAGCTTCTCCTTATCGGCTCGGAGCGCCGACAGCAACATGGCGTTTTGCAGGATGAGCGAGGCCTGCGCGCCGAAGATTTGCAGCAGATCCAGCTGCGGCCGCTCGAACAGGTGCTTGACCTCGTCGTTGGCGACGTAGAGCGCGCCGATGGCCTCGCCCTGGCTGAGCAGCGGCACGCACATCACGCTGGACAGCTTGAGCGCGATCACGCTCTCGCTCTTGCCGAAGGTGGTGTCGGTCAGCGCATCGCTGACGATGACCGGCCGGCGTGACTCGATCACTTGCCGCACCATGCTGTCGCTGATGGCGCCGGATGCGTCCTCAATCGCTTCCCGCTGCAGGTTTCGCGAGGCGCGCACGCGCGGCACGCTGTCCTTCGAGTCGCCCGGATCCACCAACAGCACGACGCCGCGGCCCGCGCCGGTCAGCTCGATGATCGCGTCGAGCAGCGCTTCGAGCAGCTCGTCCACCGAGCGGCTGGTCATCAAGCGCTCGCTGAAGGCCTGCAGGCGACGGATGCCCTCGATGTCGCCCTTGTCGCTCTTGCGGCTAGGCTCTCGCGGCTGCTCGGAGACCTCCGTGAAGAGGCTAAAAGCGAGCTGCGAGCGGCCGAGCGTGATCCGATCGCCGTTGGCCAGGCGCGCGCGGCGCTTCTTCTTGCCGTTGATCAGGATCTCGCCTTCGCGATCGAGCTCCTCCAGCTGGAAGTCGCGACCGTTGAAGACGATCTGAGCGTGGTGATGCGCCACGCTGGCGTCTGGCAGGTGAATGTCGTTGCCGAGGGCGCGCCCGAGCGTGGTCACGGGCTTGTGCAGCGCCGTCGAAATGGGCGGACCATCGTTCGGGAAGTAACGAACCGTAGCCATCCAGGCGAAAAGCGTACCAGAAGCAGCACGGCAACGGCCGATTTCGAAGCCCGCGGCGGATTCACACAGGAAATGGCCAGCGAGCCGCTCGGCCCACCGGTCGCGCCAGGGCGCTACAGCGCTTCGACGCTCTTCAGCGTCTCGGCCACGAACGAGGCGCGCGGCCGGATCAGCAGCACGCGCCGCGCGCGCTTGCTGCCTCGAATGGTGGGCGGCGTCGTGCCCAACGTCTCGCCGAGCAAAGCGTCGTCATCGAAGACGTACTTGAGCTCCGCCTCGGCGCGGGGCTGACCCCAAGCGAAGGAGCTTACGACGAGCACGGCGGACGCGGCCACGAGGGCGAAAGGGCGCATGGTTACCTCACTGGCTCGGACCCCTCACCCTCCCGCAGCTTGGGTGCCGAGCGCTACTCGAGCTCGCCCGTCATGGCCACGCCGGCGCCCCGCTCCACCGCGAACGGCGCAAAGCCGTAGATCCGCGCGAAGCGCGGCGCAGCGTCGCTGCTCGCTGAATCCTCCGAGCCGAACGTGAGCGCGGCACCGGCCGCGATGCCGAGCGTCGTCGTGACGCCGCTGAAGATGAGGCCGCGCTTGGCAGGCGGGCCGTCGTCCCGCGCGTAGAGCAGGTAGATGGGCAGCGACGCGGCGAAGCCGATACCCGAGCCGAGCCACATGCCTACGAGCGAGCGGTAGCTCGGGATGTACACCGTGGACAAGCCCGCGGAGGCGGCCAAGCCGACATTGAAGCCGATCAGCCCGCCGAGCGCAGCGCCGTCGTTGGAGTGACCGTAACCCTGGCCGGCCGCCGTGGCTCCGTAGCCGAACATGGCGCCCACGGCGGAGCCCCAGAGCACCGAGCTCGACATCAGCAAGCTGCTCTTCGGCGACGGCGACTGCAGGTAGCCGAGCGCCAGGCCGCCGGCCGCGCCCAGCGTGGAGCCGATCGCCTCGGCGCGCGCCAGGCCACGAAAGCCCCACGCCTTGTCCTTGGTGGCGCTCACGAACTGATAGCTCCACACGCCCAAGCCTTCGCCAGCGCCGATCAACGCGCCGGTCGCGACCGCTGCGGGCAGGCCGCGCTTGAGCCGACGGCGATCGAAGAAGTAAACGCCCACCGGACCGGCGACGCCGAGCACGGCCGGCGGGATCAGGAAGATGGCCGGATCGTCGAAGCCGGCCTCGGTGGAGATCCAGACGCCCATGCCGACGCCGTACGCGACCGACGTGCCGTACAGCGCGCCCAGCTCGAGCTGCGTGCGTTGACGAACCGGCTGCGGCTGAAAGACGGGCTGACCGAACGCTGGCTGCCCGAAGCCAGGCGGCACGCCCCCTTGCGCCCCGACGCCGCCCTGCGCGTCCACGGCGCCGGGGAAGGTCTGCACCTGGGCGGCCGCGCTGGCGGAGCCGAAGAGCCAGGTCGCGAGCACACCCGAAGCCAAACCGAAGCGAAACCCGCTCATCGCTACCACTCCTTCTTCAGCGGCCGCGACAGCAGATCGCGCACGGCCGCGGCCACGGGCTTATCCCCGTACAGCACTTGATAAACCTCACTGGTGATCGGCAGATCCACGCCCAAGCGCAACGCCAAGTGGTGGGCGCTGTGCGCGGTGGTAACGCCCTCGGCGACGTGACCCAGTCCGGCCAGCACCTCGCTCAGCTTGCGACCGCGCCCGAGCTCGAATCCGACGGTGCGGTTGCGCGACAGCTCGGCCGAACAGGTGAGCACCAGGTCGCCCAGCCCCGCTAGGCCGGAGAGCGTGAGCACGCTCCCGCCCTTGGCCACGGCCAAGCGCGCCATCTCTGCCAAGCCGCGCGTGATGAGGGCCGCGCGCGTGTTGTGGCCGAAGCCCAGACCATCGGACGCACCCGCCGCGATCGCGATCACGTTCTTGAGCGCGCCGCCCACCTGCACGCCCGCTGGGTCATCGCTGGTGTACACGCGCAGGCGGTCGCTAGCGAAGCGCTGCTGCACGAGCAAAGATCGCTCAGGCTCGTAGCCGGCGGCGACCAGGTTGGTCGGCAAGCCACGCGCCACCTCCAGCGCGAAGCTCGGCCCCGAGAGGAACACGGCGCGACGCTCGGCGCCGTGCCCGAGCACGTCCGCCGTCACCTCCGACAGCAGCATCAGGCTGGAGGGCTCGATGCCCTTGGCCACGAACACCAAGGTGGCTGATGACGACAAGCGCGCGGCAGCAGCCGTCAGCGTGGCGCGCGCGGCGTCGCTCGGCACTGCCACGACCACGAGCGCAGCGCCGTCCACGGCCTGCTCGATGTCCGAGGTTGGCGTGATGGCGTCCGACAGCGGATAGCCAGGGAGGAAGTGGCGGTTGTCCCGCTCGCGCGAGAGCTCGAGCGCGTGCTCGGCCTGCCAGGTCCAGAGGCGCACCGGCGAGCGCTCCGCCAGAACCCGGGCCAGGGCCGTGCCCCAAGCGCCAGCGCCAAGAACGGTGACGTTATCCATCGCGCTCGTCGACACTTTTTCGCCGGAGCGGAAGCGCTGTCAAGCTATGCTGCCCGGCCATGTCAGGTCCCGGCTCACGATCGCCGCTCAGGCTCGGCCTCTTGCTCGGCCTTGCGCTCGCGCTGGGCGCTTGCGGCTCGCGCGAAAGCATCGGCGACAGCTCGCTCCGCGTCTTGGGCGCTGGCGTGGTGAACGACCCCGAGAACAAGTCGCTGCGCTTCGACATCCTGAAATTCGGCCTGGACCGCTTCTGTGAGGAGATGCTGAAGACGGGCACGCCGCTCAAGCTCAGCGACTCCGAGCCGGTGCTGGGCCGCTTCTTCGCGGACAGCTGCCAGTCTCAGGTCATCGACGACGAAACGCGCAAGTCTTTCGTGCTGCAGTACACCGGCAAGGGGTACGCCTGGACCAACGTGACCGGCAAGATGGGCTTCACCTCGCGCGGGCTCGTCGAGTACGCGCCGGACTTCCAACTCAGCGACGGCGCGCTGTACGTGTACTTCCGCCCGAAGGCGGTGGACGCTGCGGCGTTTCAGCTCACCTCGGTGGACTCCGGGCTCGTCGGCGTGGCGGCGGCGGCCGCCACCGTCAACCCGGACGAGCTCGGCCGGCACGTGGTGGACTCGCAGCTCAAACGCGGCTTCACCGTGATCCGC
>JAEYOT010000269.1 GCA_023411445.1 Pseudomonadota bacterium | reverse complement strand
CCTTTCGCCACCTCCGCGGGAGCGCGCGTGTGGATCGCGACGTGCTCGGCCGCGAGCAGCGTGCCGATACGCATGAGCTCCGCCGCGCCGCTCACCACCAGCGCCAAGCCGTTGCTCTCGAGCGAGGCCAGCGCGATGGCGCGGCGGGGCAGGTCGGCAAGTTGTCTTGTCAACTCCGCGCGGACCGCGTCCACGAAGCTTTCGCTCTCGCACAGCAAGAGCGCGTACGCGGCCTCGTCGTGCTCCGCTTGAGAGATCAGATCCGCGGCGACCCAGCGTGGGTTGGCGCTGTCGTCGGCGATGACCAAAATCTCGCTGGGGCCGGCCAAGCTGTCGATGTCCACCTCGCCGAAGACGAGCCGCTTGGCCGCTGTCACGTACAGGTTTCCGGGGCCCACGATCTTGTCGACGCGCGGCACGCTCTCGGTGCCGAGCGCCAGCGCGGCGATGGCTTGCGCCCCGCCCGCGTCCAAAATCGCGGTCACGCCCGCCAGGTGCGCGGCTGCCCGCACCTCCGGGCTGATCTGCGGACACGCCAGGATCACCTCGCTCACGCCGGCGACGCGCGCCGGGATGGCCGTCATCAGCACGCTGGACGGGTACTTGGCCTTGCCGCCAGGCGCGTACACGCCAGCGCTGCTGACCGGCAGCACGCGGTTCTCCAGCGTGACGCCGCCTTCTTGGAAGGAGAAGCCCAGAAGGTGCTGCTTCTGTTCCTCGTGGTAGCGGCGGATGCGCGCGGCGGAGAGCTCGAGCGCTTCACGCACGGCTGGCGTGAGCGACGCCAGCGCGGCGGCGCCGTCGTAGTCGCGCACCAGCAGCTGCTCCGGTCGTCGCTGCTCGTGTTTCTCGACGAACGAGAGCACCGCGTGATCGCCGCCGCTCCGGACGGCGGCGATGATCTCACGCACCACCGGCTCCACGCGCTCGAGGTCGCTCTCGCCACGGCGCGCGAGGCGGCTCAGCGCCGCTGCAAACTCCGGGCTCTTCGCATCGACGGAACGGTAGGTCAGGCTCATGGCGGTTTCTTTCTCGACAAAACGGGGGCAGCGCGCCCGGCATAGCGCCGGGCACGCAAAATGCGACCGACGCTCAGCTCAGGTCCAATGGCCGGCCTTGAGGGCGGCCGGATCGTACTCGCGAATCTTCGGGCCCAGGGCCTCGCGGAACAGCTGCTCGTCGTCCACGTCCAGATCGCGCTCGGGGAAGTTCTTGGCGACTTCCATGCCGATCGCCAAAATGCGGAGGAACATCGCGAAGCTGGAGGCGCAGAGCCGTGGCTTCCACTGCTCCGTGCCGTTCATGGCCGTGTACACGTGACAGTCACCCTCGGCATCCGCCGTGGCAACGTCCAGAAAGTAGGGATCGCCCAGCAGGGTGCTGTGCCCGATGATGATCCAGGTGCTGCGCCAGCCGTTCGGCCCCGTCTGGCCGTGAGGGCGAGCCTGGCCGTCATCCAGCAGGGCGAAGCCGCGCTGCTCGTCCAGCAGCTTGTCCGAAGGGATCAGCCGCACGCGCTCCGCTGGCGTGGTCGTCTCCAGATCCACGGGGTCGCTCGCGAGCAAGAACTCGCGAAAGCGGCGCGGCACGCGCAGCTTGGAGCGCAGCGCTTCGACCGCTGCCGGCTCGGCCTTGCCGAACTGGACGGGCACTTTGCGCCGCTCGAAGGAATTTCGCAGTGCTGAAATCGACTCAGCCAGATCGCTGTCCAAGGCTACCGATACCCTCCCGGAGTCGCCCCGGAGTGGGTGGTCGTCACCAGCCGGGGGGCCAGCGCGACAAAGTTCTAACGACCTGTTCTTACTTGCTCTTTTGCCGAGCGCAAGCCCCTAGCAATTCGCCCCCAAACTGAGCGGGTTTCCGGCTCAAAAGGTGTAGCGCAGGGCAAGCCCGCTCAGCCAGGCCAGGGGCGGGTCGGTGTCCCTGTCCCGCTTGAGGGTACGCGGGTAGTTGCGGACGCCGCCGTGCACCGCGAGCGCTAAGTGCGGGCTGACTTGGTACCATTCCAGCCCTAGCTCCGCGCTCTGGTAGAACCCCAGCCGGTCCGCGTTGCGGTAGCCGTAGACCTCGAGCACGTCCTCGGTGGCTCGCCCTCCGCCCAGGCTGCCCTGCACGTACACGCCGATACGATCCACCGGCTTGTAGGTGAGGCGGACGCCAGCGCCGAAGCTGAACAGCACGTAGGAGCGCGGCGGAGGCGGGCGGTGAGCGTACGACGTGCTGGCGATGGTCAGGTCCGTCTCGGCGAAGACCATGAGCCAGCGCAGCGGCTCGAACCCGAGGCGCAGCCCGAACCAGGGCGAGCTGGGGGAGATGTTCTTCAGGTGCCCCACGTGACCCAGCACCCCCACGCTGCTCTCCAGCACCCAGCCGTGCTCGCGCGGAGGTGGCGGCGGCGCGTCGGCATCGTCGGCGGAAGCTGGCGCGTCCGCTCGGGACTTGGGCATGGCGCGCGAGTCCAGCCAGGCGTCGATCTCTTCTGGCGTGAGCTGCCGCTCGCGCGACGCAGCTTCGGTGGCTGCCAGAGCCAGGTCGGTGCAGAGCCAAGCGCTGCACGCGAGAGAGCAGGCGAGCATGGCCCGTCCAAGAGATCCTTCTCGCCGCATCAGCCTGTCACGCTAGCCGGGGCGCTACGGATTTTCTACCGCTCTCAGGGCCCGTTCAGCGCAGCTTGCTCAGCGAAGCCTGCTCACGGGAAGTCCGCCCGGGTGGCGAGGGTGACCAAAGGTAGGCCACTTGCGCGGATGGTCTCCGCGCCGCCCTCCAGCCGGTCCACCAGCGCGACGATGCCGACCACCTCCGCCCCCGCTTCCTTCAGGGAGGCGACGGCCTTCAGGCTCGAGCCGCCGGTCGTGACCACGTCCTCCAGCAGGGCGACCTTGAGGCCGGGCTTGAGCGACTTGTCGCCCTCGACCAGCTTGGTGGTGCCGTGATCTTTCTTGGCCTTGCGCACGTACAGGGCGTTGAGCGGGCGGCCGCGCTGGAAGCTGACGAGCGACACCGCGCTGGCGAGCGGGCAGCCGCCGAGCTCCACGCCGCCGACGGCCTCACACGGTGGAAGCTGGGCGAGCAAATCGAACATCAGCTCACCGACCAGCGCGTGACCTTCCGCGGTCAGCATCGTCTGCTTGCAGTCGATGAAGAAGTCGCTCTCCTTGCCGGAGGCCAGGATGACGCGACGGCGCTCGAAGCTTCGCTCCGTGAGCAGCTCGATCAATCGCGCGCGCTTGGCCGTGTCAGTCACTGTCCACCTCGTCTCGGCTCTTCTTCTTGATGGCTTTCACGCCCTTGCCCAACGACGGCAAGACCGGCC
>JAEYOT010000267.1 GCA_023411445.1 Pseudomonadota bacterium | reverse complement strand
AACAAGCACAACGTCGTCAACGCCACGATCGCCGCGCTGCAGACGCTGCGCGCCCCCGAGCGCGTCGCGGCGGCTCGCGAGAAGCAGACCGAAGAGATCGCGGGTGACTACCCGGTTGCGGCCATGGCCAGCCACGCTGGTGAGGCTTCATCCATCGTTTCCGGTAAGGTCGTCAGCCCCGGTGGGACCACGCCATGAGTAAGCTGCTCGTTACCCAGACTGTCAGCGTGATCGCGCGTCCGCACACGACGCGCGCCGTGATCAAGGGCCTCGGCCTGCGCGGCCCGGGCTCGAGCGTGCTCGTGGACAACACCCCGTCCTTCCGCGGCATGATCAAGAAGGTGCTTCACCTGGTGAAGGTGGAGGAGAAGAAGTCATGAGCACGATCCTTTCGCGCCTCACCCCGTCGCCCGGCTCCGTCAAGGTCGCCAAGCGCGTCGGTCGCGGCGTGGGCTCCGGCCTGGGCAAGACCTGCGGCAAGGGCATGAAGGGCCAGAAGGCCCGCCACGGCGGCAACTTTGGCAAGCTGCACTTCCAGGGCGGCCAGACGCCGATCCAGCGTCGCTTGCCCAAGCGCGGCTTCCGCGTGCCGTTCCCGCAGGTGACCGTCGCGTTGAACCTCTCGGATCTCGAGCGCTTCGACGACGGCGCCACCGTGAACGAGGCTGCGCTGCGCGCTGCTCGTTTGGTGCAGGGCCGCGACGTCAAGATCAAGATCCTCGGCGACGGCGAGCTCAGCAAGAAGCTCACCATCGAGGCGCACAGCTTCAGCGCCTCGGCGTCGGAGAAGATCGAGAAGGCTGGCGGCAAGGCCGTCAAGCTGGAGACGAGCGTACCCGCCAAGGCCGAGTCTGCGAGCTGAGCTGAGCCCAAATGGCGGCGCTGGCGGGCTTCAGTAACATTGGCAAGGTGCCGGAGCTGCGCCGGCGCATCCTGTTCACGCTCATCGTCATCGCGCTCTACCGAGTCGGCGTGTTCGTCACGACGCCCGGCGTCGATCGCCAGGTGATGCAGCACGTGGTCAGCGGGCAGGGCGGCTTGCTCGGCCTGTTCAACCTGTTCTCCGGCGGCGCGCTGGCGAACCTGTCGATCTTCGCGCTCGGCATCATGCCGTACATCTCCGCGTCCATCATCATGCAGCTGATGGGCCTGGTGAGTAAGCAGGTCGAGGAGCTCAAGAAGGAGGGCGAGGCAGGCCGGCGCAAGCTGGAGCAGTGGACGCGCTACGGCGCGGTCCTCCTCGCCACCTTCCAGTCGTTCGGCGTCGCCATGATGCTGGAAGGCATGAACAACGCGGACATGGGCGGCGGTCGCTTCGGCGACGTCGTGACCGATCCGGGTTGGGGCTTCCGCGCGCTCACGGTGATCACGCTCACCACCGGCACTTCTTTGCTGATGTGGCTCGGCGAGCAGGCGACCGAGCGCGGCATCGGCAACGGCACGTCGATGATCATCTTCGCCAGCATCGTGGCCGGCATCCCTAGCGGTGTCGTCAGCTACTGGCAGAGCTCAGGCGGTGAGATTCAGCCGCTCACGGTCGCGGTGCTCGGTGGCGTCTTGCTCGTCAGCGTGGCCGTCGTCGTGTTCTTCGAGCGCGCTCAGCGCCGCATCCCGATTCAGTACTCTCGCCGCCAGGTTGGCCGGCGCGTTTACGGCGGGCAGACGGCGCACCTACCGCTGAAGGTGAACATGGCGAGCATGATCCCGCCGATCTTCGCCTCCAGCTTGCTGATGTTCCCGGCCACTCTGGCCAACATGAACATCCCCTTCATGCAGGAGTTCAGCGGTCTGCTCAACCGCGGCGACTGGGTGTTCCACACGCTGTTTGCGGCGCTGATCGTGTTTTTCGCGTTCTTCTACACCGCCGTGACGTTCCAGCCGGTGGACGTGGCGGACAACCTGAAGAAGCAGCAAGCCAACATCCCCGGCATCCGTCCGGGTAGGCAGACCGCCGAGTACATCGACCGCGTGCTCACGAGGCTCACGACCGGTGGCGCGATCTACATCGCGGCCATCTGCGTGATCCCCGCGGTGGTCGCGCAGTCCTTCCGCGTGCCGTTTCAGTTCGGTGGCACCAGCCTGATCATCGTCGTGGGCGTCGCGCTCGAGACGGTGAACCAGATTGAGGCTCACCTGATCACCCGGAGCTACGAGGGCCTGACCGGCCCGCGCATGACCCGCTTGAGCGGAAGGAGGCCCGCGTGAGGCTCATCTTGCTCGGAGCTCCTGCCAGCGGCAAAGGCACGCAAGCCGCCTTTCTTACGGGTAAGTTCGGCGTGCCCAAGGTCTCCACGGGGGACATGCTGCGCGCCGCGCTCAAGGCCGGGACGCCGCTCGGGCAGGAAGCTGCCAAGTTCATGAACAACGGCGGCCTGGTGCCGGACTCAGTGGTCATCGGCCTGGTGGAAGAGCGCTTGCAGCAGCCGGACGCCGAGAATGGCTTCATCCTGGATGGCTTTCCCCGCACCGTCCCGCAGGCCGAAGCGCTTGAGAGCCTGCTCAAACGTTTAGGTACTCCCTTAGATTTCGTGGTCCAACTGGACGTCCCGCGGGATCTTTTGATGGAGCGCGCCACGCTGCGCCGGACGGACAAACGGACTGGACAAATCTATCACCTCAAGTACAGTCCGCCGCCCCCGGACGCCGAGCTCGAACATCGGGCCGACGACCAGGAAGAGACCGTGAAGAAGCGCCTCGATGCTTACGACGCGCAGACGGCGGCTCTGCTCCCGCACTACGAAAAGCTCGGCCTCCTGCGCCGGGTAGATGGGGTTGGATCTCCCGCAGAGATCACGACCCGGATGCTTTCCCAGATTGCCGGCTGAGCCGGAAGAAGAGAACGGAGGATCGTAACGAAGGAAAAGACTGAAGCCGGCATCATCGAAGAGGTACTCCCGAGCGCCATGTTCAGAGTCCGCCTCGACGATGGTCGAAGGGTCCGCGCGGGAGTCGCTCCCGCACTCCGCCACGCAGTCGTCAGGCTGATCAGCGGGACCCGAGTCAGCCTCAAGCTTTCCGAGCTCGATCCCAACCGCGGTCAAATCACCGATACGATTTGAGGCAGCTATGAAGGTCCGACCCAGCGTCAAGAAAATCTGTGAGAAGTGCAAGATCGTGAAGCGCCGCGGCGTGCTGCGCATCATCTGCGACAACCCCCGTCACAAGCAGCGCCAAGGCTGAGGAACAGACAAGATGGCACGTATTGCTGGTGTTGACCTTCCCCGCCGCAAGGCAATTGCTTACGCCCTGCCGTACATCTACGGCATCGGCCTGCCCACCGCGAAGCAGATCTGCAAGGTCGCGAACATCCCCGAGCAGCGCAAGGTGGATGAGCTTTCGGAAGCCGACATCAAGGCCATCCGCGACGCGATCGAAGCTGGCTACAAGGTCGAAGGCGACGCTCGCCGCGAGGTGCAGCAGAGCATCAAGCGCCTGATGGATCTCGGCTGCTACCGCGGCCTCCGTCACCGTAAAGCCCTCCCGGTGCGCGGTCAGCGTACCCGTACCAACGCTCGCACCCGCAAGGGTCCGCGCAAGAACCTCGGGCGTCGCGCCTGAGCGGAGCACGTTAGCTAATGGCAACTTCCGCAACCGCCAAGGGCCGCTCGGCCAAGAAGCCCGTCAAGAAGAACATCTACACGGGCATCGTTCACATTCAGTCGACCTTCAACAACACGATCGTGACCATCACCGACGTCAACGGTGCGGTCATCTCTTGGGCCAGCGCTGGCTCGCGCGGCTTCAAGGGCTCGCGCAAGAGCACGCCGTTCGCGGCGCAGCTGGCCGCGGAAGAGGCGTCGCGTCGCGCTCAAGAGCACGGCCTGCGCTCCGTCGCCGTGTTCGTGAAGGGTCCGGGCGCCGGTCGCGAGTCCGCGCTGCGCGCGCTGCAGCAAGCTGGTTTCAAGGTCACGCTGATCCGC
>JAEYOT010000183.1 GCA_023411445.1 Pseudomonadota bacterium | reverse complement strand
GTGACCGTCTTCTTCACGTCGAGCTCACCGACGCCGTAGGCCAGCGCGCCGTGAACCACGACGCTCGCAGCGATGAAGGTCGAACGAGAAGTCCACATGGCCACTACTGCTTGGTCTCGACGTTGATGGCGAACTTGGTGATGCCCTCGACCTTGGCGAGATCGATCACCCCTACCACCGAGCCGTGTCGCGCCTGCTCATCGGCCGTGATCACCAGGCTCAGGTTCGCGTTCTCCGCCTTGGCTCCGCGCAGCAGGCCGGGTAGCTCGCTCTTCGGCGCGGGCTTGTCGTTGAAGAAGTACTCGCCGTCTTTGGTGATGGTCACGACGTGCGTCTTGCTCACCGTGTCGTCGGACGAGGCGGTCTTCGGTAGCTCGACCTTCAAGCTCTGCGACACGATGTACGTGGCCGATACCATCATGATGATGAGCAGCACGAGCACGATGTCCACCATCGGCGTCACGTTGATGCCGACGATGCTGCCGCGGCCGCGCGAGGAGCTGGAGGCGACGGAGGCCATGGCTCAGGCAGCTCCCACGGCCTGGACGCGACCTTCCGAGTCCTCGTCGCTCTCCCGCTCGCTCTTGGCTGCGCGCTCGGCTTGGCCCTCGAGGCTCGGCTGGGCGGCGCGCTGACCCAGACCCGCCTTCAGGTACGCGCTGATCAGCTTGGTCAAGGCCAAGGACTCGGTCTCGATCTCACCGATGCGCTTCTGAATGACGTTGTACGCCACCACCGCCGGCAGCGCGACGAACAGGCCAACGCCCGTGGCGACCAGCGCTTCGGCGATGGCGGCCATCACGCCGCCCATCGCGGAGGTGTTCTGCCCTTGGGCGCCCAGCGCGCTGAACGCCATGATCACGCCCAGCACCGTGCCGAACAACCCGACGAAGGGCGCGTTGTTGCCGAGGGTGCCCAGGAAGTTGAGCCCGCGCTCCAGGTCCTTCTTGGCGCGGCCCAGCTCGGAGTCCACTGCGTCGGCCATGGCTTCGGCGCCGCTCGGAGCCCAGCGGAGTGCCTCGCGCGCCACGCGTGCCTCGTAGGAGGGGCGCTTCTCCAGCAGCTTGGCGGCGCCGTCCAGGTCGTCGGCGTCCAGCGACTTGGCCAGCAGCTGGTGCAGCTCGTCGGCGCGCTCCGTGCGACGGCGGAAGAAGATGAAGCGCTCGACCATCGTGGCGATGCTCAGCACCGAGAGGATGATCAGCAGGTAGAGGATCCACTCGCTGCCGAGCAGCGCGACTTTGAGTAACCGTTCAATCAACATGGCTAGCCTTTCGCAGACGGAAAATGCGCTTCATTCCAAGACGAAGCTGGTGAGATACAGTCCGAGCGCCCTGCCGCCAGTGGCGTGGACGGCTTGGAGCTGGCCCGCTTCGCGGTAGGTCTCGATCGTGGTGAAGGTGCCCTCTTCTTCGCCGGGGGCGGGGACATGCAGGCTGACGTCGAAGTGCGCGCCGTCCTGACCGCACGCGTCGTACAGATCCGCGTAGATGAGGTAAACGCCGGGCGAGGGCACGTCCTGGAACACCAGGTTCTCGCGGCGGCGCCCGCTCTCCAGGCAGTGCGCGCCGGCGTCGAAGTCCAAGATGCCGGTGCCGGGCTCCGTGGGATCGAACTTGCCGTCCTCGTCTTGCGGCGCAGTGGAGGCGTGCTTGGAGTCCACCACCTTGCCCCTCGGCGTGATCACGCGCAGGTCCAGATCCACCGGCGCGTCCCAGGACAAGCTGACCACGAGCGCCGGCGGCTCGGTGGTCGGGTCGCATGCGTTGCCGTTGTCCGGCACCTCCGGCAAAATGCACAGGTTGACCGCGCCGCGCGTGCCGGAGCGCCCTTCGGCATCCAGCGCGGCGAACAGCAACGGGTGGATGCCGGGCTCGGCGTGCGGACCGATCGCGGCGCGCAGCCGCCACTCTACCTGGCCCGGGTTGAGCGCGTCCTCGTTCGTGGTCGGGATCAGCCAGTAGCCGTTGCCCTGGTCACCCAGTCGCACGCCCACGGCGGTGGCGTCGTCGGAGGCCAGGCCGCGGATCGCTCGCGCTGCCTCGCCGACGCGGAACAGCGCGTTCGGCAGGTCTACGCCGCTGACGAACGGCTTGGTCGGCGTCACGCCAGCGATCACGTCCTCCGCCGTGAGCGGCGGCAGGCCCGGCAGGTCCTCTTCGCGAAACTGCGCGTCCAGCACGCGTAGCGGCTGCTCGAGGCCGATCGTGATTGGCTCGCCGGAGCAGGCTAGCGTGCCCAGCGCCAGGAACGAAAAAACGAGGGCGCGCGCCTTCATAGCTCCACCTGCAGCCGCAAGGTCCACTGATCGTTGTCCGCGTCGGTGGGGACGCCGACCTCGTCACGCGCCAGGTAGTCCCGTACGAAGTCGTACTGGAACAGCAGGCGAGCGCGGCCCGGCAGCGTCAAGCCCACGAGCGGCGAGAAGGTCTTCACCGTCTGCTCTTTGGGCAGCACCTTCGCGGCGCGCGTCTCGATTACATCGGAGTTCGGATCGTAGATCGAGGCACGGAAGCCGACGACGCCGTACTCAGTGATGTCCTGCGTCAACGCGATGTAGCCACCGGCTTGCCGCGCGTCCATGGACGTGGCCACCGGATCCGAAGGCACGAAGCCGCGGTCGTGGTTGGAGGCCACGAACGCCTCGGCGTACAGCCGCGACTGTCCGAGCGCGGTGCGCAGCGAAGCCTGCACGTCGAGGCCGATCGCCCAACGCTCGAAGTTCTCCGAGGGCTCAGCGGCGCTGCCGGGCGTTCCTTGCAGCTCCGACGTTTGCAGGGTGCCGTCCTGATTGATGTCGTTCCAGCTGATCGTGCTCTTGGTCGCTTGCTTGCCGGCGTGAAAGCCCTTGCCGAACGTGAACGAGGTGCCGCCGCTCAACTCCACCGCTCGTCCGACCCCGACCTCGGCGCCGAAGCGTCCGGTCACGTCTTTGGCGGCGTTGGGGTCGCGCGGCAAGCCGTGCCGGTCTACGGGCTCGCCGTTGGTGATCGCCACGGCGTAGCGCAAGAACGAAACCGCACCGGAGATCTTGGCGCCAGCGTCCATCTCCGTGGGGAACAGCGCGCTCGAGCCGAGCGAGCGCTCCGTGAACCAGCGCGTGCGCGCGGAATCAGCCAGCTCGAAGCCGAACGGGATGTCCAGAATGCCCGCGCTCAGCATGACGAGCGGCGGCAGCTCCGCGGGGTTCTTGCCGCGGTAGAACAGCGAGCCTTCGGCGCGGCGGATGCCCACGGTTGCGCCTCGTACCGTGTTCGCGTCGAGCTCCAGCGTGGCGGCGGCAAAATCCCAACCTCGATCCAAGCGCAGGCGCGCGCGGCGCACCACGAACTCGTTCTGGTTGAGCGGGTCCCCGCTCTGCAGCAGCTGGTCCTCGGACAGCTGGTTGTGCTGGAACTGCGCTTGGACGTAGCCGCCCAACTTGAGCCCAGTCGGGATCGGGCGCGTGTGCGCCTTGCGTTCGAGGTTGACGGGGCCGTCCTCGCCGGGCGCGGGCGCCGGCGGAGCCTCGGCGGCGGCGGAGCCAGGGGGCGGCGCCACCTGTGCCGGAGCGGGGCTCACGACGGGAGGTGTTGCCGCAGCTGCCGCTGCGTTGGGCTCGCTGGAGG